>CAYTYN010000063.1:0-1661 GCA_964442135.1 uncultured Oscillospiraceae bacterium | reverse complement strand
AACCGCGCCGAATGGGGTCGTGTCCTCCGGCGCGGTATCACACTATGGCTTGATTCGGTTATCAGTCTTCGTTACGCTTCTACGTTTCTGAAGTTGCCGTCTTCGTCAACAACTACGTCTGCCAGATAGAATCCGCCTGTCGGAGTGTATTTAATACCCTGTATCTCGGTTCTCCAGCATCTGAAACCGCTCACATCGAGGACAGGAATTATGGTCAGGTAATCCATCAGGTATTCCTGTATTGCAGTGATCTTCTCGGTTCTTTCGTTGTAATCAACTGTATTTCTCGCGTCGGCAACCATAGCCTCCTGAGTTTCAGGATCCGGGTTGGTCACGTCCGGATTTCTCTGGCAGAATCTGTCGAGGAGGAGGAACGGTTCGCTCCATCCAAGCATCAGGAACGCCATGTCGAAGTTTCCGTCAATTACGTCCTGATTTACGTATGACCAATCCTGAGTGGTAATCTCCATGTTGATTCCCAGCTCTTTCAAATCTATCTGGATAGACTGAGCCAAGCTGGTGGAAGGATCTTCATCTCTGGAGGAGAAGGTGAAGGCCAGCTCTACTCCGTCCTTTTCACGAATTCCGTCACCGTCGGTGTCTACCCATCCTGCTTCCTCCAGAAGCGCTACAGCCGCGTCAAAGTCGTAGTCGTAATTCGCCTTATAGTATTCCTCCGCTGCCTCATCGTAGTTCAGGCACGTGGATACTATAAGGCTGTATGCGGGAGAATAAACATCCGAAAGATAACTGTTGAAGTTCTCCCTGTTAATCCCCTTGATAATCGCCAGCCTTACGTTCTCATCGGAAAGGATTTCGTTGGTCATGTTGATCTCGAGATAAGCGATGGTAGCGCCTGCAGCTTCTACTACTGTTATATCTTCGTTAGCAACCAGCTCGTCATAGTATTCCATAGGAACGCTGGTCAGTACGTCGTAATCACCGTTCTGAATGCCTTCTGCGAAGGTGAAGGCTTCACCTGTGAAGACCAGTCTTATCTCTTCAATAGGCATAACGCCCTTGTTATCTACCTTAGGATTATTGGTGCTGTATCCCGGATTAGCCTTAAGAACGGCATAAGCTCCGGCTTCATACTCATCCAGGTAGTAAGCTCCGTAAGGATGTGCTCCCCAGAGAAGCTCGTCTGCGGTCATGCTGTCCAGCTCATCCTTATCGATAAGTCCGGTGAAGCAGCTCATGAAGTTGTATTCCATATCTGCCCAGTACTCGGAAAGGTGAACGATTACATCTCTTCCGTCAACCTCCATGGACTCGATGTTGGCATATCCTTCAGCATATGCGCTGACTTCCATTCCCCATTCAACGGATGCAATGAAGTCCTCAGGCTCTACCTGCTCGCCTGTGGAGTAATACATTCCCTCAGGGAATGTGATGGTCCATGTAAGACCGTCATCACTCCAAACACCCTCCGAAGCGATACAAGGTATGGCCTCGCCGGTGTCATTGTCTCTCTCGAAGATAGGGTCTGCCAGCAGCATCTGCATGTCATTCCATGATGTGCACTGGTACATGTCGATACCCTCCCACTCCGAGTCCTGAATGATCAGCACATTGCTGTCTGTGGAGCTGTCGCTGCTGCAAGAGCTCAGGCCTAATGACAGCAGCATGACTGCGATCATGAGAATGGCCGCAAATTTCTT
>CAYTYN010000062.1:0-1940 GCA_964442135.1 uncultured Oscillospiraceae bacterium | reverse complement strand
CATAATTTCTTAATTTATCCGGTTTTAATCTATGATATACTATACGGGATACTACACGAGGGAAAGGAGGAAAATATATGAATGTCTTTGACAGAAGAGATACCAGTAAGAAAACCGCGTACATAATCACCTCTTACATCAATGGTGAAGAAATACTCTCCAGAATCCCTGAAGGCAGGTACATCATCTGCACTGATAAAGGGTGGGAATTTGCGGAAAAATACCACTTTAAACCCGATCTTGTAATCGGCGATTTCGATTCCTCGGAAAAGCCTGATTTTGAAAATGTTCTCGTCCTTCCGAGTGAAAAGGATATGACCGACTCTGAGGCAGCCCTGGATTACGCCGTTGCTCACGGCTTCAAGCGCATAGTTATAATAGGAGGTCTGGGAGGCAGACTGGACCACACCCTGGGGAACATTGCCATTTTAGCAAAGTACTGCGACACTCCGGGCATAGAGGTATTTATAAAGGACTATCAAAACCTGGCATTCATGAAGAGCGCCGGTACCTTCCGCCTTGCCAACGATACGGAATATAAATATGTGGGGCTGATAGGCTACGGAGGAAGCATTAGCAGCCTCACTCTGAGGGGTTTTAAATACGAACTGGAAAACCATCCTCTCAGCGATGAAAACACCTTAGGTGTAAGCAACGAGATAATCGCGGATTACGGCGAGATTGAAATCAAGGCAGGTAGGCTTCTGGTCGTTATGACCAGAGACAAATAGCTCTGTTGTAACATCCCCGAAATTATGTTATATTATTAACAAACAAATGATTCTATCCGTGGTTTTTAATGCCATGACAGCAGGTTGTTTCTACGAGAAAGGAAGAATATAAAAATGTACGAAAACATCAAATACGAGGTAAAGGAATCCATCGCTTATGTCACTGTAAACAGGCCTAAGGCTCTGAATGCTCTGAACATGAAGGTTCTTGAAGAATTATATTGTGTTTTCACCGCCATCGAAGGAGATGAGAGGGTAAGAGCCGTAATCCTTACCGGTGAGGGAAGAGCCTTTGTCGCCGGCGCGGATATCAGTCAGATGCACCGGCTTTCCCCTATCCAGGGGCGTGAAATGATGATCCTTGGGCATAAGGTTATGAATCTCATCGAATCCATTGAAAAGCCTGTTATCGCGGCGGTTAACGGATTCGCTCTTGGCGGAGGATGCGAGCTGTCTATGGCATGTGATATAAGGATAGCCTCTGAAAAGGCGAAATTCGGTCAGCCGGAGGTGGGTCTGGGTATTATACCGGGATTCGGCGGAACTCAAAGACTGGCAAGACTGGTTGGAAAAGGAATGGCTAAGTACCTCATATTCACCGGAGAGTACATATCCGCAGCCGAGGCTTACAGAATAGGTCTTGTAGAGAAGGTAGTTCCACCGGAAGAGCTTATTTCTGAAGCTGAAAGGCTGGCTAAGACTATAGCGTCTAACGCTCCCATCGCTGTGGGAACAGCCAAGACTGCCATCAACACCGGCTACGGCATGGATATGCTCTCCGCCGGCAAATTCGAAATCGAAGCTTTCACGGCGGCCTTCTCCAGCGAAGATAAGAAGGAGGGCATGTCCGCTTTCATGGAAAAGAGGACTCCTGAGTTCACCAATAAATAATCCTTTCGGATTCAGCCCGTACACAAAAGCTCAACCGCCTATCTCGGGGTTGAGCTTTTCTCTTCAGTGATTTGACCATTCTCTATGCAAATATTGTTTTTATCACCTGTATATATCAGTCTACCCAGTAGGTGACCGAATTTCCGGTAACGTCGACCTCCTCCGCATTAGGATTATCCGCCTCTAGGTTGCCGTCCGCGCCTGTCACATAGTTTCTGGCCTCGTCTATGACGTATACGATCATTCTCAGGGTGCCGGCTTTTTCCACACCTTCGCTTTTGCTCGGGGTTGCGGTAAGGCTCTTATCCGTTCGCTGCA
>CAYTYN010000061.1:0-2114 GCA_964442135.1 uncultured Oscillospiraceae bacterium | reverse complement strand
AACTGATGATCGCAAGAGACACCTATAACATCACCAAGACGTTTATATGAAAATAAAAGTTGACATCTAAGGTTGAAAAGTATATACTTTAGAGGTTAATGCGAATTATCTGCGGTTTTTCCGCATGAATTCAGATAACCATTCAGCACAGGGGGAGGTGTAGATAATGGCAGTTCCAAAGAGGAAAACATCCAAGGCCAAGAGAGACAGCAGAAAGTCTCAGAATATGAAGAAGACCCTGCCGGGACTTTCCGTTTGTCCGCAGTGTCATGAGCCTAAGCTTCCGCACAGAGTTTGCCCGAATTGCAATTACTATGACGGAAAAGAAATAGTATCTGCCGAGGCTTAGTATTTACGTCCGGCGGTAAAGGCCCTGTGCCTTACAGGAGATGAAGAGAAAGAGGCTACTATCCGGTATCTTTGAAAAAACCGGAAGCGGCCTCTTTTTAACGGTGATATTGGATATGCACTTACCGCAGAGAAGGGGAGTATCCCGAGGGATTATCCGTTCTTACCGCAGCACTTCTTGTATTTTAGCCCGCTGCCGCAGGGACAAGGGTCGTTTCTGCCGGGTTTTTTCTCTACGCGAATTGTTCTTGATTGCTTATATTCCCTGTAGATCTCTTCTCTTCTTTCAGAACTGAGGACTTTGTCCCATTGGGGGATGGACCACAGGTATTCGGCGTCAGCCTTATGCATGTTAAAGTAGAGCTTTTCAAAGTCGATGTCCAGGCTGATCACGGTGTCCTCGCCGATCTCCTTCAGATCGAGGGCGTCCTTAAGACTGGTGTTAATTCCGTCGAGAAATCCCATGAATATGATCTTGTCGCAGCCGAACATCTCCACCAGGTCGGAGTACCTTCCCTCCAGCTTCTTCTCGTGGTCAGAGAGAATATGGGTATAGATCTTAGTCTCCGTATCCGAATATTCCTTCCAGAATTCATCGATAGTTGATTTATTCTGACTTTCCATAAGATCCAGCCACCGGTTCAGTAAACTCATTTATATATCCTCCCGAAATAATTTATTTAAGATCCTTAGCTATGGCGATGATATCGCCGACTATGGCGCTTCCCGTAGGCAGGGCGCCGGCTCCCTTTCCGTAGAACATCACCTCGTCCACAGCGTTTCCGGTAACGTAGATGGCGTTAAACTCGTTGGAAACCCCTGCCAACGGGTGGGAGTTCTCGATTTCCGTAGGAGCTACGCTGTATGTGAGCTCACCGTCCTTTACGGAAGCCTTGGCTATGAGCTTTATTTTGCAGCCCCTATCCTCGGCGGCCCGAATATGGGACATGGTTATCTGACTGATGCCTGTGGTAGGAATGTCCTCAGGCTTTACGTATCTGTCAAAGGCCAGAGCCATTAAGATGGAAAGCTTATTGGCTACGTCTATGCCCTCCACGTCGGCGGTAGGGTCAGCCTCGGCAAAACCCTTAGCCTGAGCGTCCTTCAGGACTTCGTCGTAGTCAAGACCCAGATCTGTCATCTTAGTGAGTATGTAGTTAGTGGTTCCGTTCAGGATGCCCATAACCTCTGTGAACCGATTTCCTGAGAGAGCCTCCGTGATGGCGGTGAGAGCCGGGATTCCTCCTCCCACGCAGGCCTCGAACCTGAAGCCGACGCCGTTTTCCTGAGCGGTTTTCTGAAGCCGGTAGAAATTAGCGGCAACGGCAGCCTTATTGGGAGTTACCACTCCTTTGCCGGCTTTCATGGCTCTCAGCATGAAGTCGGTAGATGGCTGGATTCCGCCTAAGGCTTCAACCACTATATCCACCTCCGGATCTCCGAATATCTTCTCCGGATCATCAGTGATCATGTCCTCTGCAAGTCCCTTAGCAAGGCATTTATCTATCATTTTATCGAGGACCCTGGTGACTTGAATCTTCCTTCCTGTACGCTTTTCTATGATATCAGAGTTCATCTTCAAAATGTCATACGTTCCTCCGCCCACTGTTCCAAGACCGAGGATTGCGACTTTAACTGTTTTCATTGGTCTCCTCCTGAATACGTGCGGCCTTCCGCACCCGGGTAAAATTCGTTAGAGAAGATTATAATACAAAAATAGGGATTTGTCTTTACTTTGCCGGTAAAAATATTATTAGAGAGAGCCG
>CAYTYN010000060.1:0-2379 GCA_964442135.1 uncultured Oscillospiraceae bacterium | reverse complement strand
AATACACTATCAGCTTGTTTATGCTGTGGTTCATCTTGTCGTCTATGAAATTTATCTTTCTCAGAAACCATCCTGTAAAGAGGATGGCAAAGAGCACGAAATACTGTCCGTACATTTACTTACTGTCGCTCCTGAAATGTATTGCTGCCCGCTTACGGCTGGGCATTTCGGGCCGTCGCAACGCCTTTCGCCGGCGCTCCCGTCAGCCGGCCCTCGACCGCCGCGGCTCTGTCTGCGGTTCTCGCCGGGGCATCAGCCGTAGTACAGGTTGTTGGTTATGTATTCCGGGTCGCTGGTAACGTCTATGCCCAGCGCCCTCAATGTGGTCTCGTCCTTATCGCTGAGGATGGCCGTGCAGTGGGCCCTGCATCCTCTGAGGCAGACCAGCTTGGAAAGAGCTGCTTCCGCAGCCGGGTTTGTAGCCGAAGAGATGGTCAGCGCCGTGAGTATCTCCTCGCAGTTGAGGCTGGTCTTCTCCGACATCAGCACATTGGTCTTCAGCTCCTGTATGCTTCTGAGTATGTTAGGGGATATGAGATGTATCTCGTCCGTTATGCCGCTGAGATATTTCACGGAGTTGAGTATGGCCGCGGCAGCTGCTACCATGCGCCTGGAGCTTCTGCCGGTGATTATGGTGCCGTCTTCCATTTCCATGGCCATCACCACCACGTTGACATACCTCTCGTCGCAGTTTCTCTTCTTTTCGGCGTACTCCCTGGCAGGGAGCACCACCTTCCTGTCTTCAGGAACGAGAGATAGCTCGTCCATCAGCAGCTTTATGCGCTCCAGCGTCTCATACTCTATCCTGCCCTTCTTGTAATCGCACTGAGCTATAAGGTGCCTTCTGATTATCTCCTGGCAGGCCGCTTCCCTGACCACATCGTCGTCGGTTATGCAAAATCCCGCTCTGTTGACGCCCATATCGGTAGGCGACTTGTACTCCGACTCCTCGCCCGTTATCTTCTCTATTATCCTCTTGACAACAGGGAATACTTCCAGGTCCCGGTTGTAGTTGACTGCCATCTCCCCGTAAGCCTCCAGATGGAAGGAGTCTATCATGTTAACGTCCCTCAGATCTGCCGTTGCCGCTTCATATGCGAGGTTCACCGGGTGCTTGAGGGGTATGTTCCAGATAGGGAACGTCTCGAACTTGGCGTAACGGACCTTCTTTCCCAACCTGTATTCGTGGTAAAGTTGGGAAAGACATGTGGCCAGCTTTCCGCTGCCGCCGCCCGGCCCTGTCACCACTGCCAGCGGCTTGCTCACCTCTATGTACGGATTGGCTCCGTACCCTTCATCGCTGACGATGGTATCCACGTCGGTAGGGTAACCTTTTGTGAACCTGTGACGGTACGTCCTGATGCCCCTGTTTTCCAGTCTGTTGATGAACTTGTCCACAGCAGGGAAGCCGTCTTCATACCTGGTGACCACGACGCTGTTTATTTCCAGGTCGTATTTCCTGAAGGTATCGATAAGCCTCAGCACTTCCAGGTCGTAGGTTATACCGAAGTCCTGTCTCGTCTTGTTGGTGGTAATATCGCCGGAATAGATGCAGATGATGATCTCCACCTGCTCCTTCATCTTGTGAAGGAGCTTTATCTTGGCGTTCTCATCAAAACCGGGCAGCACCCTCATGGCGTGCTTGTCCTGGACCAGCTTTCCGCCGAATTCCAGATAGAGCCTCTGCCCCGCGCCTTCGCCTATCCTTTCCAGTATATACCTGGACTGTTCCTCGATATATTTCTCCGCGCTGAAACCTATTTGTGACATTTCTTCCCTCCATTTTTTCCCGGTTGCTCTACAGATATGCTATGGCGCATGTTACCGTCGTCACTACCATGATGACTACTATGGCTATCGTTACCACTCTGATGGCCTTCTTGCTCATCATAACTATCTCCTCCCAACTATATCAACACTACATCAACGTTATGTTCAACCTGTTTCGGCCTTCCAGAAGACCCTTGAGGCTGATGCTGTAATCTATATCTATGTGGCCGTCGCCATGGTCCGACAAGGTGTTTTCCAGATCGTTGGTCAGCACCTTCATCTCTATAGCGCCGAAGGGTGTCTCATAAAGCCCCGTATACCGCTTGCCCTTCTCGAACCGTATCTCGCTGCCCGTTCCCGCGCCTTCGCCGAACCGCTTCATCTGCACCTCGCCGTTTTTCAGCCTGAGCCTGGTCTTACACCCCGGCACGCCCAACAGCTCGCTTTCCTCGTATATCAGATATATGGCTTCACCCCGCTTGTAAAGCTTGGCTTCCGTGACGAATTCCATGAAGTCTTCTCCCGTTTCGTCGTTAGCCTGCTGGCCTTTTATCCTTATCATTATTTCCTTCATCCCGCTCACTCCAATCACATATGATCCAAGATCTC
>CAYTYN010000059.1:1108-3548 GCA_964442135.1 uncultured Oscillospiraceae bacterium | reverse complement strand
CAGGCGACCTTGGCTATGGGAGCTACCATACTTATTATTGCTTCTCTTTCGTTTATGGGTCTGGGCGTTCAGCCGCCGGAATCCGAATGGGGAACAATGCTCTACGAAGGACGTGACTATCTGAGGCAGGCTCCTTATTTGGTAATTTTCCCGGGAGCTGCGATTACACTTTCCGTTATTTCACTGAATCTTTTAGGCGATGGTCTCAGAGATGCTTTGGATCCGCGACTTAAGAACTAGGAGGGAAAGATGAACGATACAGTACTGAAGATAAACGGGCTGAGCGTAGAGTATCGGACAGACGAAGGGGTGTCCTCTGTCATAAATGGGATAGATCTTTCCCTTGATAAAGGGGAGACCTTAGGGCTTGTAGGCGAGACCGGAGCCGGAAAGACTACTACAGCACTTTCCGTCATGAGGCTTTTACCGAAAAAAACAGGATATATCACGGGAGGAACTATAGAATTTGAGGAAGAAGGCAATCTATTAGAAAAAAGCGAAGCCAAGATGAGAGCTATCCGTGGACATCGCATCTCCATGATATTTCAGGATCCTATGACAAGTCTGAATCCTGTTATACGAGTAGGCGACCAGATAAAAGAATCTTTTAAGATCCATTTTCCGGAGCTTTCCGAAGCAGAAATGGATAAGAAAGTCGACGATATGCTGGAGATGGTGGGGATACCTTCCTCCAGAAAAAATGAGTATCCCCACCAGTTCTCCGGAGGGATGAAACAGAGAGTTGTCATAGCCATGGCACTTTCGTGTGAACCGGAGCTTCTGATAGCGGATGAGCCTACTACGGCTTTAGACGTTACCATACAGGCTCAGGTGCTCCATATGATACGGCAGCTTAAAAAGAATCTGGGAACGTCGATGATACTCATAACTCACGATCTAGGTATAGTTTCTCAGAATTGCGATAAGGTAGCTGTCATGTATGCGGGAAATATCTTGGAGTCGGGGACGGCGGAGGAAATATTCGGAAAGACCGAACATCACCCTTACACTGTAGGGCTTTTCGGTTCCATACCGGATATGAACAATCCGACAGACAGACTTTCCCCTATAGACGGACTCATGCCGGACCCTCTTAATCTGCCGAAGGGATGTGTGTTCAGTCCAAGATGTCCTCACTGTATGGATATCTGCAGGGAGAAAAAACCGGAGAACAGGACGCTCAGAGGAAGCCATCAGGTGGGATGCCATCTGTTCGACGAAGGATACCTTAAAAAGGAGGGTGCTGACAATGAGTGAAAAACCCATGCTTGAGATCAGACATCTGAAAAAATATTTCCACACTCCTGCGGGAGAGCTTCATGCAGTAGACGATGTTACCCTGTCCATTGAAAAGGGACATACCTTGGGAGTTGTAGGAGAGTCGGGATGTGGAAAGACTACCCTGGGAAGGGCTGTTCTCCGTCTTATCGAGCCTTCGTCAGGAGAAATTCTTTTTGACGGTGAAAACATACTCGACCGCAAAAAAGATAAGATGAAGCATCTGAGAAAACAGATGCAACTCATATTCCAAGATCCATACGCATCCCTGGACCCAAGACTTTCCGTTGCGGAGATAATCAAGGAGCCTATGCTGGTAAACAAGATGTACAGCAAAAAGGAAGCGGATGAGAGGGTTAGACAGCTTATGGACACCGTAGGCCTTGCGCGACGCTTTGTTAACGCATATCCTCATGAGCTGGACGGAGGAAGACGGCAGAGAATCGGGGTAGCCAGAGCTCTCGCTACAGATCCTCGGTTCATCGTATGTGACGAGCCGGTATCGGCACTGGATGTATCTATTCAGGCTCAGATACTTAACCTGATGATGGATCTTCAGGAGGAGCGGGATCTGGCGTACATGTTTATAACTCACGATATGAGCGTAGTTAGACATATATCGGATGAGATAGCCGTCATGTATCTGGGTCAGTGCGTTGAACTGGCTGAGAAGGAGGAGCTTTTCAATAACCCTCGCCATCCGTATACGAAAGCCCTTCTGGCAGCGATTCCTGTAATAGATATCACGAAAAAGGATGAGGAACAGGAATTTCTTAAAGGAGAGGTATCTTCTCCTGTGAATCCGGTTAACTACTGCAGATTCTACCCGAGATGCCGTTATGCGTGCGAAAAATGCAAGAAACATGGTTACGAGCTGAAACAGATATCCGAAAATCACTATTCAGCGTGCGTTCTTGAACAGACAGGAGAAATTAGTAATGGATAATATGAATAAGTGGCTTGAAAATTATGCCGATTTGATCCTGACGCGGGGAGTGGGTCTGAGAGCAGGGCAGATCTTGGTGGTAGAGGAGACATCGGTTACAGCCATAGAATTCTTGAGGATTCTGACGAAACGGGCTTATGAGCTTGGAGCGAGGGATGTAGTTATTCACTTTTCTGATCAAGAACTGACGAGGATACGGCTGGAGAATGCGGATCT
>CAYTYN010000059.1:0-1098 GCA_964442135.1 uncultured Oscillospiraceae bacterium | reverse complement strand
CTGGTGGGTTGAATCCAGAGCCGGATATGCGGATAAAGAAGCCTGCTTTCTCAGGCTGAACAACGATTCCCCTGACGGCCTTGCCGGAGTGGATGAGGAAAAACTGACAGCATGGAAGACGGCGACTACAGTTCCTCTTAAAGAATTCAGCTTCTTAAAGAAAGACAACAAGGTAAAATGGAGTGCATCGGCAGTGCCGGGAACGAAGTGGGCAAAGAAGGTTTTTCCGGATCTTTCTGAAAAAGCAGCTGTAGAAGCCCTATGGAAAGCTCTGTTTGAATCCTGCTACGTAACGGAAGAAAGCGGAACGGATGGATGGGACGAGCATATAAGGGAGATGACGGAAAATGTCAAAAAGCTTAACGTCCTTAATATAAAAACTCTTCACTTCACCAATTCACTGGGAACCGATATTGTCATGGACATATGTGACGACGCACATTTTGCCGGAGGTATATGCCATTGTCCTGAACCGGACGGAGAGATTTTCGCTCCCAACATACCTACAGAAGAAATCCTTACTACTCCTCACAGGATGAGGGTGAACGGCGTGGTGTACAGCTCCATGCCTTTTGTCCACGCGGGGAATATCGTAGATAAGATGATGCTTAAATTCGAGGACGGAAGAGTAGTGGATTATGACGCTGAAGAGGGACTGGATATCCTACGGGGGATTCTGGAGACAGACGAAGGCTCCGGATACCTGGGTGAGGTTGCTTTAGTCCCTTATGATTCGCCGATAAACCGGATGGGAGTCTTGTTCTATAACACTCTGCTAGATGAAAATGCGGCTTGTCATCTGGCTCTCGGCGCCGGATATTCTGATGTAATAGGCGGAAACGACAGAAGTCCGGAGGCGTTACAGAAGAAAGGCCTTAATTCCTCTGCACTTCACGTGGATTTTATGTTTGGAACCAGAGATCTATGCTGTCAGGCTACGTGTGTAGACGGAAGAAAGGTCATGATATTTAAAGACGGAGCTTTTAACCTTTAAAAGATTTAGATGTCCCACAATGCCCGGAGGAGTGACCATGAGTACGGCGCCCCTCCGGACATCTGTTTATTCCCGCGGCGAATACCCATGAGAGAGCAGCCTGT
>CAYTYN010000058.1:0-3749 GCA_964442135.1 uncultured Oscillospiraceae bacterium | reverse complement strand
CCCCTCCGGACATCTGTTTATTCCCGCGGCGAATACCCATGAGAGAGCAGCCTGTATGAAAAAGTTAAAACAGTCCATTTCAAAGGGAACAGTTCTGTAATATAATGGAATCGTAAGGCGCTAAGACGCCGTGAAACCTTTAAAGCAGGAGGATGACATACAATGAAGAGAGCAGGTGAGAAGTCCTCAGTTACGACTATGGTGCTGACGGCGATGATGATGTGCATGATCGTAGTGCTCACCATAATAATAAGGATACCGGTACCGGCTACGCAGGGATATATACATCTGGGAGACTGCATGATATTTTTCTCAGTTTTGCTGCTGGGCCGGAAATGGGGCGCTATTGCGGCAGGCATGGGATCCGCCATGGCGGACTTTTTTGCGGGATACATGCAGTACGTACCGGTCACCCTGATCGTAAAGGGGCTCATGGGTCTGGCGATGGGCTTTGCTCTGGAATACTCCGTGGACAAAGGCTTTTCTAAAGTCAAGATGAAGGTGGTGGAGATTTTCTCCATGATAATAGGAGGACTCATAATGGTGGCCGGTTACTACGTGGCGGAAGGGTTTCTGTACGGGAACTTCATAATCCCACTGACCTCTGTCCCTCTGAACATACTTCAGTTTGCCGTGGGCGTGATCATAGCGACGGTTCTGTATACCGCCATAGAAAAGACTCCGGCGGGAAGGCAGTTCGCTTATAAGCTCCCTCATGGGCCTGATAAGCGTTGAAATATTTGCAGGCAGAGGATATAATAAGAAAACGGCGCGATTTTGCCGAAGATGAAATAACGCCCGAAGATGAGACAAAGCCCTAAAAAGGAGTGACCATATATGCCTATTAAAGTACCTAACAATTTGCCGGCGGTGAAGGCCCTTAAGGAGGAAAATGTATTCGTCATGACCGACACAAGGGCCATGACCCAGGATATCAGACCGCTGCAAATACTCATATTGAACCTGATGCCGACTAAGATAGACACGGAGACACAGCTGACCAGACTGCTGGGAAACACCCCTTTGCAGGTGGAGCTGGAGCTTTTGCAGACCAGCAGCCACAAGGTCCAGAACACGTCAGAGGAGCACATGATCGCATTTTACAAGACCTTTGACCAGATAAAGCATAAGTATTACGACGGGCTGATCATTACGGGCGCTCCCGTAGAGCTGTTGGAATTCGAAGAGGTAGAGTATTGGGACGAGCTCTGTGAGATAATGGAGTGGTCTAAGAGCCACGTTCACAGCACCTTCCACATTTGCTGGGGCGCTCAGGCGGGACTGTATTACCACTACGGCATAAAGAAACACCGTCTGCCGAAGAAGCTTTCCGGGGTTTACAAGCATCACTTGGATTACAGCAAGGGAATGCTTTTCAGAGGGTTCGACGATGAATTTTACGTTCCCCATTCGAGGAACACTGATGTGGACAGGGAAGACGTTGAAAAAGTGTCGGATCTGCGGGTGATATCCAGCTCCTACGAGGCAGGCATATACGCCATAAAATCGAAAAACGACAGACAGATATTCATAATGGGTCACTCCGAATACGACGGGGACACGTTGTATAAGGAATACGTAAGAGATAAGGGAGCAGGCCTGAATCCGGAGGTGCCGTGCAATTACTTCCCTGATGATGACGACACGAAGGAGCCTGTAGTGAAGTGGAGGTCATGCGCTAACCTGCTTTATTCCAACTGGCTGAACTACTTTGTTTACCAGTCAACGCCGTACGACCTGACTAAGATCCAGGCAGACGCGCCGGCGGATATCTATCAGGAAAGAGCGGAGCTTAAAGTGGCTAAGTTCGGAGGATCGTCCTTAGCGGACGGAGAGCAGCTGAAGAAGGCCATCGACATAATAACCGGAGATCAGAGCAGACGGTACGTGGTAGTGTCCGCGCCGGGAAGGCGATTTGACGGAGATGTAAAAGTGACCGACATGCTCATGGCCTGTGCCGCTGAGGCGGAGAAAGGAAACCTGACAAAGGCGGAAGCCCTCCTTGAAGAGGTGAAGGCTCGATTCAAAGGTATCGCGGCGAGCTGCGATATAAAGGATGATTCCGCCTTTGACGTGGAAAAGGAATTCGCCGTAATAAGAGAGGCGGTGGCCGACGGAGCAGGAAAAGCCTACATAGTCAGCCGTGGCGAATACTTAGGAGCCAAGCTCTTCTCCGGATGCACCGGCTACGATTTTGTAGACGCGGCAGGGATGATCTTCTTCAATGAGGATGGAATCTGCAACGAGATAGAAAGTGAGAAGGCTGTGGCGGCAGAGCTGGAGGAACACGAAAGAGCCGTGATACCGGGATTTTACGGTTGCGATGAAAGCGGAAACGTGCAGGTGTTCTCCCGAGGCGGCTCAGATATAACGGGGGCCATAGTGGCGGCTGCCGTCGGAGCTGATCTCTATGAGAACTGGTCCGATGTTTCGGGACTGTTGATGGCGAATCCGGCCATAGTGGACAATCCTCTCACTGTTCCTGTGATCACATACAAGGAGCTGAGGGAGATGGCATACATGGGCGCAGAGGTAATGCACGAAGACGCCATAAAGCCGGTGGCCAGAGTAGAGGTGCCTGTAAATATCAGGAACACTAACAGGCCGTCAGACCACGGAACCATGATAGTGAAGAACGCCGATTACTATAACAACGCTCTCGATATTTCCGGTATATCCGGAAAGTCCGGATATACTGCCATATCCCTTGAAAAGACAGGCTTGAACGATAATTCCAGATACAGGACGGACATTTTAAGGGTGTTCGCCTCCAGAGGGGTGAAGATCAGGAACCTTCTCTCCGGCATAGATTCCCTGAACATCATCGTGGGAGAAAAGCTGACAGCTGAATCCGTCCAGGAGCTGACCGAGGCCATAAACAGGGCGGTTTCCCCGGACAGCATTACCGTGAACGAGGGACTTTCAATAATAGCCATAATAGGAAGAGACATTTCTGTGGTACCGACCATAGCCGTTAGAGTGCTCCAGGCGCTGGCGAATAAGAAAATCAACATCAGCCTCATAGACCACGGTTCGGGGAATATGAACATGATAGTCGGGGTTTCCGACGACGACGTCAATGGGGCTATCCAGGCGATATACAATGAATTTGCCAAAGTGGGAAGCCGTGAGTGAAATTTAATGGAGGAGAAAAATGACGGAGAGAGTGGTAATAGATAACAATCCCATTGAAAAGGAAGCTTTAAAGGCCTTTGAAGAGGGAAGGACTGAAGACGCCAGAAAGCTGGAAGGTGAATTTGTAAAAGTTTTCAGGGAGGCTTACCCCAGCGGAGGATCTCACTGCTCCTGCGAAGAACCATGCCGATGGCACGGCATGTGCAAAGAGTGTGTTGCAATCCACAGAGCTCATCAGGATCATCTTCCTAACTGCCTGAAATCAATAAAGACCAACGAATGGTAAACTGAATACAGACCGGCCATCAGCCGGGGCAACGCCATAGGTAACATAAACCTGCGGCGTTTTTTTATCAGTTTTCCACATTCCATGGCGCAAAATCGCAGAATGGCATAAATGGCGCATTGCTTTTTCATGCGGGATAAGATATAATGAATACATATCAGTTAGCCATCGCTAACCTTTTGCTTTGCTTACTGTCGAAAGGGGATATATATGAACTGGACGCGCACCATCCTGGACGGGCTCGCCATGGCGGCCTATTTTAACCTGTTCGCCGCGGCGGTGGCGCTGTATCAGCCCCGGCTGATGTTCCCCTGTTATCCGCCCGCCA
>CAYTYN010000057.1:0-4235 GCA_964442135.1 uncultured Oscillospiraceae bacterium | reverse complement strand
GAGGAAACCTCTTCACCGCAGACGGGTGATAACAGCAACATCGTCCTTTGGGTAACGGTTATGCTGGCTTCTATCCCATGTCTGACCGGCACAATCCTTTACAGCCGCAATAAAAAGCACAGCAGATAATCATCCATATAACTATGCACTCTGTGGAACGAAACCACAGAGTGCATTTTTCCGTGTACGTACCGCAGGAAACCTGCGGTGTCAGACTGCAGCCAAAAACTCGACCCTTTGACAGCCGGCTGACCACCGGCTGCCAAAGGGCGGGATTCTAATTTTGCGAAAAGCTCTTGATACTACCAAGCTTATTTATATCCTCCATATATTCATCATAGCTTTCACCGTTTTCTCTCAATTCCAATACTTTCTGCAATGAAGCAAAGGTCTTCTTATCTATAGGAAATGCCTTTAGAGCAAGGAATCCGATCAAGCAGCATATGCTGGGTACCAAAATATATCCGATGTCAAGAAACAGAACCACAGAATCGCTCTGATGAGCCATCTCAGCATTAAATCCTGAGATATCGAGGAACAGTCCAAACAGTTGTACCATTATGGAAGTAACCAGGGTACCCAGCACTGACACCAAAGACATTATATCTCCGCCTCGCCTTTTATTATTAACGTATTCATCTACCTCAATTACATCATAAAAAATAGCGTTGGAAAGCTGCCAGAATCCGGTCTGCACTATGGCAAACACTCCTATGTATAAGATGCCTCCCGCCAGCGTATTGGGGGCGATCAGGAAAATCAATACGCCCCCGACGCCGCATATGAGCATAGTATACATCTGTTGATTTGCCTTACCCATTGCCAAGGCCATTTTATCGACGATCGGAGTCATTACAGCGAACACTGCCGTGGTGAAAGCGTATATGTAAGAAGAATAGCGATTGTCAAGCCCCAGTGCATACTGTAGAAAATAAAGGGTGGCTATATTATAGAGAGCAAAAGCACAGGCAAAGGCTCCCTTATATACAATCAACAGCTTCATAGGCTTAAGTCTGAACAGCTCCAAATAATTGACCGCGATATCCTTGAGCACGTTATGTCTTTCACCCTTATCCTGTTCTCTAACATATTGATGACTGTATTTTTTTGTCAGACAAAACGAGCCTATCCATCCTATGCAAGTAAAACCCGCCATTATGATTCCCGCTGTCTGCCAACCGATTTCCTGATCATTTCCAAAAATATCCAATACCTGAAGGGGTATTATGGTAGCTATGCCGCTGCCGATAATAGAAAACCATCGGCATACAGTCCTCTGTCTCGTTCTCTCGTCATATTCCGTAGCTATCTCTGAGCCAAAAGCGTTACTGGGGATCTCAAAGCATGAAAAAAACACTCTGAATAGTACCGCAAAAAGTAAGTAATACGCGAAGGTCAAGGCTGTAGAAGCGTGTATCGTATGTGAAATCATCACCAGTATAACAGGAACTACGATGCCTGATATAAGCATAAAAGGTCTTCTTTTTCCCATCTTTGACTGACAATTATCAGAAAGATGGCCGAATACCATACCTCCTATCACTTCTACCAGCAAAGCCAGTGAAGAAATAGTTCCGGCAAGACCGGAATTCAGTCCTACGCAGTTAGTGAGGAAGACGACAAAATATGCCGACATAAAACTGTATGACGTCCCCTGTCCAAAGAAGCCCAAACCATAACCATACATTTGCTGACTACCGTCCTTTCACGTCCTTATGTCAATTCTGACACAGAATTTCCCCGTTTTTATTCTATTTTTCTCCCGTGGTAAAGATAGCCTCTATGTTAGTCCTCTCTCCCACTCGGGTCATAAAGTACCACTGACCCGGTTCCTCTCCCGGCGCCATGAATATCTCCGGCTCCGAGTTTATCGGCGCTTCAGCCATGTACCTTATGCTTATGGAGTTCACCTTTCTGTCCATAATATCCGGTATGTAGTTCCACAGCATATCCATGTATCTGGTATTGTTCATGTGCATGTTCATGTCCACATCGCTGTACATGACCGTCTTACTGCCCACCCTCTCCCAAGGAGTATCCTTAGGGAACCTGAACCGAATCGGGACGCTCATCTCCAAAGGCTCTCCGCTCTCGTAATTGGATATGTCCACCTCATCGGCGCGACACAGCTTTCCCGTGTTCCTGTTAGCCACCGCCCACTCGGTGTATGCCCTGGCGCATATTTTGCCGTCTCTTTCGATGAGGAAGCAGCGGATGAAGGTAGCGGCTTTCTCCGGACACCTCCATGTCTTCACCTCTATGTTATCATACTGATGTATCTGTTCCTCGACCTCCATAGCCATTCTGGTGACTATAAATGCTTTTCCAACGGCAAAAAGGTCGTAATAAGAGGGTTTCCTGTCCCGCATGTGGTGATTAGCCGTCTCCTGCATGAATTGAGCCAACATGGTCGGTCTCAGGTTATTGTTTACGTCTACATTGTGTGATGTTACCGTATATTTATCTGAGTAATACATTAAAACTGTGCCACCTCCGGATCTGCTTCCTCGGCTTCCCGGACGCTCACGCAGTGAAGCACCGGTCCTTCCTCGCCGTACATCTCGTCATATTGCCACTTTACCTTAGCCGTAATCGTCACCCACCCTCCGTGGGTCAAAGCCTTCGCCGCGTCCTTATACACACAAACGAGACCGGCGAACTGAATGTCCTCCACGCAGCACGTCATCACGTGTCTTCCGAATACGAATTTACCGTCAGGAAGGCCGCCGCCCAGGACGCTGCGCCCCTTTATGGTTATGACCTTACCGTCGTACTTCCTGCCCTCTTCGTTTATATCCCTGTACCACTCGGCGTAGTCCACGTCGTTTACAGTGAAGCTTTCCGCGTCAATATCATATGGCAGAGGATCCGGTATGGTATCAGGCTCCACGTCGTCAGGACCATACTCGTACAGGATCTGGCTCTTCCTGTTGGCGGCCCTGACGATCTTATGGTATTCCATTTTGTCAAAGCCCTTGACGCACCGGTTGAAAACCACTATCTCAGCGCTTTTCAGCTTATCGTAGACCAGCTGTCTCATGTTCTGGTTATAGGCGGGGAATGTGGACGCGTCGGCGAAGAGCATCTCCTGGTATGCCAGCCATTCCAAAGGCAGGTTCCCGTAAAGAGAATCCAGCATCCACATGCCGTTATATTCCACTATGACCCTTTCCGCCCTGTGTTTAGCCCGTAGGCCTTCTAAGAATTCCGGACTGAGATCTTCCTCATCCTCTACTGTCTCTATGTAAACATGGTTCCCGAAGAATTTAGAGGGATGATATTCCTCCTCTCCCTCTTCGCACAAAAGCAGCAAGGTCCTCTCTCCCGCGTTGAATTCCGAATCCTCCAGGATATCCTGAATGAAAGTGGTCTTTCCGCTTTCGAGAAATCCCGTAAACAGATAAACTGGTATTTCCATTTCATATACCTCCCGATTTGTCGTACCAGATTATTATACCACTAATCCGGATATTTTTCGCTAAAAGAGCTAAAAACTCTTTTTGGGTTCAATCAAAGGGAATCAGCCTGCAATCTTCAATGGAGCTGTGAATCCACGTCCGCGATGAGCTGCAGGTTTGTCAAACCTGCACAAAATGAAGATTGATATCTGCGCAAAAGCTTGACAAAAGGCGAGCCTTTGTGCATAATATATCTAAGCTATATAGCTTAGATATATGGAGGATAACGCGGCATGGAAGTGTCTGAAACGCAGCAAAAGATCATGTACAGCGCCAAACGGTGGTTTTTGGAAAAAGGCTTCAAATCCGCTCCCCTGCGCAAGATTGTCAGTGACGCAGGCTTTACCCTTGGCGCGTTCTACGGCTACTACAAAAATAAAGAAGAGCTGTTCTACGCCTTGACGGACGAAGCTGCCCGAGGCGTTGCTTCTATTGTTCGCTCCATCGGGGAAGATATGCGAAAGCTTCCGCCGGAGCAGAGGCTCTTTTCCATGCTGGACTGCTACCTGCGCCGCCTGCCGGAGCTGGCAGATTATCTTTGCACCCACCGGGAAGAAATGTTATTGCTGCTTCGTTGCGCCGGAGGAACAAAGTATGAAAACTTCTTCGACAGCTTCCGCATAATGAATATGGAACAGATCTCCCGAGGCGTGAAGACTGCCGACCATACAGCAAAGCCTCTGCGGGGCATCGACCCCGGTTCCCTTGACCTGATGATGCGCGGCTATTTTGATATGCTCGCCGACATCATTCTGGAAATCGAGGACAAGGAAACAG
>CAYTYN010000056.1:0-4772 GCA_964442135.1 uncultured Oscillospiraceae bacterium | reverse complement strand
GCGAAGAAGACGGGAATATCGCATATTGGTATTGCGAAAACTGCGACAATTATTTCGGCGACGCGGGCTACGAGAATATAATAACGCAGTCCGACACCGTATTGCTTAAAACGGGGCATACGATTGCGGCCATAGAGGCTGTTGCCGCTACATGCACGCAGGAGGGGCATGAAGCCTACTGGGAATGCTCGGTTTGCGGAGCGCTCTTTTCCGATGAAGAAGGCACACAAGAGATAAGCGCCCCGGTAGCGATTGCCGTTACAGACCACAGCTTCGGCGAATGGACAGTTACAAAGGAGGCTACCGAGACGGCTCAGGGCGAACAGGTGCGCGCGTGCTCGATTTGCGGAACGATAGAGACGGACGTCATACCGACGTTGACAACAGATACAGAGTCCTCTACCGATGATACTACGGAAGATGAGACGTCCTCTACCGATACAACCACAGATGAGGCGTCCTCTACCGATACTACCACGAATGAGGCCTCTTCTTCCTCTACTACCACAGATGAGACAAATCCGCAGACCGGTGATAACAGCAGCATTGCCTTTTGGATTATCCTTATGCTCGCTGAGGCAGTATGCTTTACCGGCGCTGTAGTTTATCGCAGAAGATTCCGCTGAAATAATGATTTTAAAACAGCACAGCGCAGAGATTTACTCTGCGCCTGCTGTTCTTCCGTATTACCGTGCAAGGCATAAACACCTTGCACGGTAATTTTGCGTTTGAAAGAGTTTACAGGTAACACACCTGAATCACATAAAAGTAGTGAAGTATGCTTCCGCCCAGAACGAACAGATGCCAAACGAAATGCATATATTTCTTCTTCTTCGACCGGGCGTAAAAGAATATACCGGCCGTATAGCATACCCCTCCTCCTACGAGGAGCACCATCTGAGCCGGAGTCGATATGCCAAGGAGAGGTTTAAAGGCTAAGATGGCAAGCCAACCCATGGTCACGTATAGCACCATGCTCAGTTTATCAAAACGCTCAAGGTCTATGACATTGCAAACGATGCCCGCGACGGCGCAGACTGCGATGACGGTAAACAGAGGTATGCCTACGGAATCCTTAAGGGCAACCAGAGATATGGGTGCGTAGGTTCCGGCAATAAGGAGGAATACGGAGCAGTGATCGAAGACCCTGAGTACCCTCTTCGCCTGACTGTTTTGAACGCCGTGATATATGCAGGACGCGCCGTAGAGAATAGTCAAACTGATGCCGTATATCAAAGCTCCGGAAAGACCTCCTGTCCCTGAGCACGCAAGGTATATCATAACGGAAGTGCCTGCTACGGCAAGGAACATTCCCAAACCGTGTGATATGGAATTAGCTATTTCTTCTCCCAAAGTCTGACGTGGCAAAGTAATTGTACTCATAATCTAAATTACCTCCTTTGAATCTTAAAGCTATTTTATCTAGTATTTAATATTAGATTATCACATGTCAGCGTCCGTTTCAAGTGGATTTGTATATTTATTTTGTAGATTTATAGATTAAAAATTTATATTGAATAATTCTAAATCTGCATGATATAATATACCGCGGAGGTTGAGGTTATGAGAGAAGTAAACAAGTTGACAGACATCATCAGAGAAAACCCTCTTCCGGATTGGGACGAGCTGCCTCAGCTGGAGCTATACATGGATCAGGTGATCATACTGGTTGCCCGGTATCTCAGCAATCAGGAGCTTTTGCCCACAGACGAAAAACCGGTAACTCCGGCCATGATAAACAATTACGTCAAGATGGGTCTGGTGGCGCCCCCGGTAAAGAAGAAGTATAACCGATCTCAGGTGGCCTGTATAATTATGATCTGCGTCCTTAAACGCTCTTTGACCATGTCCGCTATCCAGGACCTCTTCCCTCCCGACATGGCGGAGGACGATATAGAAAAGCTGTACGGACTCTTCAGGAGGAGCAGAGCCTCCGCTGTGGAATATGCAGAGGAACAGATAAGGAAATGGAATGAAGAATTTCTCGAGATAGATGGAGATGACAATGACGAGGCATTTATAATTTCCCTTGCTGTCATGGCCGGTCTCTTCCGCTCTTCCGCGGAAAAACTGATAGCTGACAGATGACTATGCCGGATATAAGCTAATGATAATTAGCTAATACTAATAGATAATCAAGGAGGAATATTGTGATGAAATATGACTTTACTTCTATTTTGGAAAGGTCAGGCAATGACGCCATGGCTGTAGACGGTCTGGGAGCCGGATTCGCACCGGATCCGCCGGAAAAGGGATTTGAGATAATTCCTATGTGGATTGCGGATATGAACTTCCCTGTCTGCCCTTCCATAACAAAGGCTATGGCTGATAGAATCGCTCATCCGGCTTTTGGCTATTTTGATGCCAGGGAGGAATACTACGATAAGATAATCCAATGGCATAGGGAAAGAAACGGCGTAGATTGCATGAAAAAAGAACACATAGGATATGAAAACGGTGTTCTGGGCGGAGTTGTCAACGCTCTTAACGTGCTCTGTTCCAAAGGAGACAACGTGCTGGTACATTCCCCTACATATATCGGTTTTACGTTCTGCCTTGAAGATAACGGCTATAACATAGTTCATTCCCCTCTTACCATTGACGAAAAGGGAATCTGGCGGATGGATTTTGCGGATATGGAGGAAAAGATTGTTAAAAATAACATCCACACCGCTATTTTCTGCAATCCTCACAATCCGAGCGGAAGAGTATGGGAGCCGTGGGAAATAGAAAAAGCCATGGAGATATATAAAAAGCACGACGTGTATGTAATATCCGACGAGATCTGGTCCGATATAATTCTCAGCGGATATAAGCATACTCCGACCCAAATGGTGTCTGAAGACGCCCGAATGAGAACCATAGCTTTTTATGCTCCATCCAAGACATTCAGCTTAGCCGGACTGATAGGCTCCTACCGCGTAGTGTACAATAATTGGCTGAAGGACAGGCTTGCGAAGGAATCCTCCCTCTGCCACTATAACGTAATGAATGTCATCTCCATGCACGCTCTCATCGGCGCATACACTGACGAAGGGAAGCAGTGGCTCGAAGAGCTCCGTCAGGTGATAACGGAAAACGTAGACTACGCATGTACATATATAGAAGAGCGCTTCAAGGGAGTTAAGGCATACAGACCCGAGGGAACATATGTACTCTTCGTAGACTGCGCAGATTGGTGCAAGGCTCACAACAAGACCATAGAAGACGTGGAAAACGCTGCATGGAGGGTTGGCGTTGCCGTTCAGGACGGAAAGATGTTCCACGGCCCGTGCCATCTCCGGTTCAATCTCGCTCTGCCTCTCTCCAAAATAAAAGAAGCCTTCGACAGGCTGGATAAATACGTGTTCAATACGGCAGAATAGATTTTAAAAGCGGTCCTTTAAGGGTCGCTTTTCAGCCTGCAGACAAAAGCCCAACCGCCCATATCTCGAGGTCGAGCTTTTGTCTACAGGCTGAGAGACGGAGACTTCCGTCTCTCAATATGCTCATCCTTTCTTTACATGTTCATATTCCGTCCCATCATAGGTTCCGTGGCCACCAGATGACCTGAAAGAATCTCATAGAATACGCCGTTAGCCGTTTCTATGTAGGCTGCGACGAAGAAGTACGGTATGGCCAGAATAACATCCACGAAAGCCATGACTATCCCCGACAGCTCCAATAGGAATAATGCAGAAGGCAGAGAGCCGAGTATGAGCCATCCTATGAATGAGAGATTCATAGAGAAATACTTTCCCTTATTCCCTTTCATCATTTCTTTCGACTCGTTGATACACTGGAATATTCCCTTTCTCGGGTCGTCGAATAAAATGTACAGCGCCTGGGAGTACCTTATATACGCTATTATTCCCGGCACGATCAGTAATAACGCCCACAAGGTGACAAACAGAGCGGTCATAAAGCTTATGCAAAAGGCCTTGACAAAGAACTCGAAGCCGCTGAATATCAATGTGGCATTGGTATCTCTGGTTCTGAGGAAGTTCAATATGAATATTATAAGCCCAAGCTGGAACACTCCGTCCATGAGTGTGGAATAAAGATATCCTACATAGGATATGTTCAGATACACACCGTAGATTTCCACGTATACGCCCGACGGAATAAAAATGCTCAGTATGCTTGGTACGGTGGTCGTCATCAGATAATAAAATCCACACACCACTGCCACACTCAGCCATGAATTTTTCAAAGCGTTTCTCGCTAAGGACCTCAGCTCATATGATGTTGCTCTGACTATAATCTTATACATTCTAACGCTCCTTAATATTATACTGCACAGCATTTATAATTGCGGCTGCTACGTTGCTTCCTCCTTTTCGGCCTCTGGCAGCTATGCACGGTATTCCGGAGGAAATGAGAAGCTTCTTAGATGCAACCACGTTTACGAATCCCACAGGAACCCCTACTACAGCCTCAGGTTTAAGCCTGCCATGACCGGACAGCTCGCATATGGCTATGAGAGCCGTAGGCGCATTGCCTATGGCGAACACTACAGGCTTATCCAGCTTCGCCGCTTTTTCCATGCTGACGTATGACCTGGTAAGTCCTCTTTCCTTAGCCTCACGGGCCACATCTTCATCGTCTATAAAGCAGAGCACCTTACCGCCTCGAGAATCTATCAGCTTTTTATTGATTCCCGACTGAGCCATCTTCGTATCCGTAACTATGTAACCGCCACCCATTATAACCGAAGCGATCTTTTCCTCCACCCCTTCCGTAAAATACAGGGTATGGGCATAGTCGAAGTCAGCCGAAGCGTGTATACATCT
>CAYTYN010000055.1:0-5341 GCA_964442135.1 uncultured Oscillospiraceae bacterium | reverse complement strand
CACAAACTAATATACTTTGCGAACAAACGTTTACTTTTTTCTCATCTTATGGTATACTTTACTTCGTTAAACACCGGTAATACACGGAAGTGATTGGAGAGAAATTTATGTCTAAGCAGCATGAGCGGGAGCAGAAGATACTCGCCTTTATGAGAAACGAAATAAAGACTAAGGGATATCCCCCTACTGTAAGGGAGATCGGCGCTGCCTTGGGGATTAAGTCCACATCTACAGTACATAAGGATATCGCCAGCCTGGTAGAGCATGGTTACCTGAAGAAGGATCCGTCCAAGCCCAGAGCCCTCATGCTGGTAGAGGACGACCATATAGGCAGCGCGCAGGTAACATCTGCAGAGCTTCCCCCTGAACGGGAGGATATAGTGGAAGTGCCCATAGTGGGCAATGTGGCCGCCGGAACGCCTATCCTCGCGGAAGAGAACATCGAAGACACCTTCCCTGTACCTGCCGGATTCGTTCACGGCGACAGCTTCATCCTCAGGGTAAGGGGAGAAAGCATGATAAACGCGGGAATCCTGGATGGGGATCTGATACTGGTTCAGCAGCAAAACACGGCATATAACGGTGAAATAGTCGTGGCCATGGTGGAAGGAGAGTTCGAGAGCGAGGCTACGGTGAAGACCTTCTATCGGGAAAACGGTCACGTCAGACTTCAGCCGGAAAACGATTCCATGGATCCGATCATCGTAGGCGACGCACTCATACTGGGAAAGGTAAAAGGTGTCTTCAGGTACCTGAACTAAAGACCCGGCCGAACCGACCGGGCTTTTTGCGAAAACCGGATTATTCCGGTTTTCTTTCATTTCTCACATGAAACTCTCTGATGAAGGCTATGTGATCTGTAGTTATCTGTTCTTTTCCCGTCTCAGCCTCTCCCAGCTGATTATCATAAGGATCGTTCCTGTACCGGCTCTTAGGCGGAATGAATTCCTCCTGGATATCCACGTTGAACGCCCACCTGTACGGATCCGTATTCCCGAAGTAGAAATCGATGTTATCCTCAGCGCCGTTTCTCCTCTCACCGCCGCCGTAGGAAGGATCCACCGGCCTCCATCCCACTCCGACGAAGTAGGCTGCGGCCCAGTCATGGCACCCGGCGCTGTCAGGCTCTGTGGTGATGCCCGACTGCCACCTTGCCGGTATGCCGTTATATCTCGCCAAGGCTATGAACAGAAGAGCCTGAAGTCCGCAGTCTCCCCTGCCCCTGAGGGCGAAATACTCGCATAGGTTCTCTATGGAGGCGTAATCCCTTACGAAGGAATACCTTAAATTATTCACCATGTAATCGTATATCTTCTTTGCGATTATGAGCTTGTCCGTCTCATCGCCTACGATCTTCTCGGACAGAGCCTTGATGAAAGGTGTAAACAAAATCTGCGGCGCCTTTTCAGACAGGTCGCTTTCCCATACTCCATCCTTTGTATCAGGTCCGGGCACGCTGAATTCGGGAAGAGTCTCTCCCCTGGATACTGCCTCACTGTGAAGTCTTTTCATATGGTCGAAGGACATGTACTTCACCTCATAGGTTCCTCCGGCTCGAAGGGTGAACCGTTTCCTATCATCTCCCTTTGCGGTAAAGCAGGCAGTCCTCTGCATAGCGGTGTCGGGAGCTATAGCGCATTCTCCCTCAGAGCTTATGAACCTGACGTTTTTCATACCGAAGGCCTTCTCCGTCGGAAACGGAATGTGAACCTTAAGCTCTTCTCCCTTTGCGATCTCATCGTCTATTTCCATTCCGGTGGTTAAATCTATATCCACAGCCAGCCCGCCGTTTTCCTTCATGCGGCCGATAACCCCTTCTAAGAAGCTTCTGTCCCCCTTCTTCTCCCTGCCTTCCCAGTTCATGAGAACCGGGTGAGAGTGAAGCAGAGCCTTAGGGCTGAAGGATACGTACCGCTTCTCCCCGTTTACGAAGGCGTAATCCAAGCTGTCAGCCACTCTCTCCAAGTCGGCGGCCTTAAATCCCGGCGCCTCCCTTCCTATTTCCCTGACCAGTTCTTCTTCCGTAAGAGTGTACTCTCTTTCTATGAGCCGGGCGTTGTGAAGCTCCAGCTCTATGCGCCTCTTCAAAGCACCGGGCAGCTCAGGCCTTGACAGGTGATAGGCGGCTCTTTTTCTCATTTCATCGAACATACCGGCATATTTAAGTCTTACCAGCTCTTCCGGCATGTTCATATCAAGAGTTTTAACGTAAGATAAATCCATTTAATCTACCTCCCTTTATGATCATCCCAGGATGATCGAGACAAGAACCGGCACCGACAGGGAAGCTGTGACACCGGAAATGAAGGAATACACGGCAACATTCCCGTTGGTGAACTTTTCAACTATGGGCAGACATACGTCCATGGCTGCGGCTCCCGGAAGACAAGTGGTCTCCACATATCCTATCCTTTTGGCGACTACCGGGATGAGGATGATGCCGAACAGCTCCCTCATTACGTTATGCAGGAAGGCAATGGCGCTGGCCGTAACGAAGCCCCTCTCCAGTATTATCCCGGGAGCCAGGGAATACCATCCGAGGCCGGAGCCTATGGCCAGAGATTCCCTCACGGTGATAGGCAGAATAAAAGCGCATATAGTGGCTCCTATCAGAGTTCCGACTATAGTCGTTATGGGGAATATGAAAACCCTTAAACCCATCCTCCTTATGTTCTTGAAAACGGTTCCTTCCATTCCCAGGTCGAACCCTACGAAGATGAGCATGACGCAAAGTCCTATCTTAATTACCATGCCCGCTGCCCTGTCAAAGGCGTTGTAGTCTTCAAAGAGCTTTCCCACAAACCCATATCCCCACAGCATTCCCAGGATTACAGAGACGATGATGACGAAGGTCATCCTGTCGAAACCGCCTTTGCCCTCGTCCTTGCTGTCCTCATTTATATCGTCAGGATTCACCTCTCCGACGCCTCCGTACCTGTTCACACCGATCAGCCTCCTCACCAATGTCATAGAGAGGACGCATACGGTCATCACTATAACGGTAAAGAGGAGAGAATATAAGCCTATAGACGTCAGATTATCCGTGACCTCAGAATTAGAACCCATCCTGGAGCCCATGGCGAATACCAGCACTATAATGGCCAAGGTCTGCACCCTTCCCGTCCACCAAAACATCTCTTTACTCTGTCTCAGCCGACTGCCGATGACATAGCCGATTGCCGTCACTCCAAGATATAAGATTATGTCCTGCATATATACCTCCAAGATGGTTAAAATACATCAAGCCATCATATTCTATTGTTTTTCTTCAAAGTCGTCAATGCTTTTTACGACTTTGCGTTTGCGGCTTGTCCCGTTCCTCCACAGCCAAAGCTCCTTCTTTTAAAGGTCCACCTCTATTTTATCCTTTATTTCGATGGAATCAACTGTCACATTGCAGTCAAAGGCCAAAATCCTCACCCCTGCGGCGCGGGCATCTCTCAGCGCCTCTCCGAATTCTCTGTGAGTCTGCCAATTAGGCCGGAACATCGCTACTCCCGCCATCTGAATCACGAATACGACGGCGGATAAGTAACCCATTTCCGCGGCTTTGATCAGCTCCCTGACGTGCTTCACCCCTCGCTGTGTGGGAGCGTCGGGAAACCCTGCTATGCCCCCATCCTCTAAGGTAACCCCCTTAACCTCCATCCAGCACGTCCTGTCATAGCAATCCTTCAGGCAGAAATCGAATCGGGAATCGCCGAAGGTCTTTTCCTGCATCGCCTCAAAGGGTTTTGTAAAATCGAAGCTCTCTCCCGCCAGGTCATCTCCGAACACCTTGAGGAACCTGCCGTCTCTCAAAGCCTCCGCCACCACCTTGTTGGGAGCCTGGGAATCCATATTAATCATAAGGTGACCAAAGGGTACGGTCTTCCTCACTCCTATGAGAGAGTACCTCAGCTTTCTCTTTCCCATGTCTCCTATGTGATCCTGGAGATATACCTGACAGCCGGGAACCAGAAGCTCCCTGCACCTTCCCGTATTCTTTACGTGAGCGGTTATTTCCTCGCCGCTCTGAAGCCTTACATGGGATATAAATCTGTTGGGACGGGAGATAAATCGTCCCGTTGTCATGTTTTCGTATTTCATACGTTGAATTCTACCAGAGAATTGTCTATAATGAAAGAAACCTTTTTGAAAGAAAGGACATCATTATGCAAGCACCTGATCCGGTGGCCTTCTCCATAGGGGACATAGATATTATGTGGTACGGCATACTGGTGGGCGTGGGATTTCTCCTCGCCATCGCCATCTCCTACTACAGAGCTCCCCGCCATGGAATAGAACGGGACCACGTCATAGACTTCGCCATTTTCATGATACCTGCCGCCATCATAGGAGCCAGAATCTATTACGTCATATTCAGCTGGGATTACTATGCCGGCGACTGGACTAAGATCCTGGACATAAGAAGCGGGGGTCTTGCCATACACGGCGGTCTCATAGCCGGTATAATCACCGGCTGTTTCGTGTGCCGCTATCATAATATAAAGCGTCTCGATCTGGCGGATCTGGCTTTCCCGACCGTGGCTCTCGCTCAGGCCATCGGAAGATGGGGGAATTTCTTCAATTCCGAGGCTCACGGCGGTCCTACCGATCTTCCGTGGGCTATCGAGGTAGACGGGCAGATGGTTCATCCCACCTTCCTGTACGAGTCCCTGTGGTGCTTCGCCATGTTTATCTTCCTCATCTGGTTCGATGATCATAAGCGCACCTTCAGCGGACAGGTTGCCTTCCTCTACGGCATGCTCTACTCTGTCGAGCGTGGTCTGGTGGAGGAGCTTCGCACAGACAGCCTTATGATAGGATCCTTCAAGCAGGCTCAGGTTTTAAGCTTTTTCGTGTTCTTCGGGTGCCTAGCAGCCTACGTTTACTACAGGCGCAAAAGCCGAAATAGGGCTCCTGAAGAAGCTGCCGAGGAATCCGGTATGCCGTAGGGGCGTCACCGCAGCTTGTTCGGTCTTGCAGTCTTACGGTCTTGCGGAGCTTTGGAGCGCGGTAGTCGATTTTTCCACCGAAAGGAAAGAGCCACTGTCGATACCCTTGTGTGTGCCGGCTGAGGCTCTTTTTATTTCATCACTTTTTCCGGAAAGAATTGCCGTAAATGGCGGGTAATCCGTCTTTTCAGCTCAGACAGAATTTTTGCCCGATGTTGATAGTGCGGACAGTTCTTCATTTATCATCAAATATCCCATCGAACATTTCAAGTCCATCGATCCATTTTAGCTCATCAATTTCTCTCGGACGAAGCTTCACTTCCTCACGAGTAGCAGGGGGATGGTTTTCTATGAGCACCGGCTTTCCGTACCTCTCATTCTTCCGAATGTGTTCCCTCTCCGTA
>CAYTYN010000054.1:0-5402 GCA_964442135.1 uncultured Oscillospiraceae bacterium | reverse complement strand
TCCAAGTCCTTTCCACAGGCTATCATGCCATGATTCGCCATTATGGCACCCAGACCCTGTCCCACGGCGGAGGCTGTGCGTCTGACCAGCGCCTTCGTTCCCGGAAGGGCGTATGAGGCGAGCTTTATTTTGTCGCCGAAAATCTCCCTGTACTCGTCTATTACAGGCATGTCCTTTCCGGCGGCGGCAAATACGCTGCAATACTTAGAGTGGGTGTGGATGACCGCCCCTACGTCTGACCTGTTCTTATACATCTCGGCGTGGAGTCCCTTTTCCGAAGTGGGCTTTATATCCCCCTCATATTCTAGGGTATTTATGTCCACCTTTACCATATCGTCAGCTGTCAGCCTGAGATAATCAAGTCCTGATGGGGTGGCGAGCATATATTTATCATCCATGCGCACGGAAATGTTTCCCCATGTGCCCTGAACCAGTCCTCTTTTGACGAGGGCCTTGCCGCAGCTTACCAGAGCTTCTCGGAGAGCTCTCTCGTCCATGTCGGCGGCTGTCTTTTTCATCTATCTCACCTCTCCCGTCTTTACTTCCTCTTCTGCCTTAGAATATTTGTTCTTGTATATAAACCTCATCAGCTTGGCCTCCCATCGGGGAATAGGCTTTGCCCCGCCTATCTTTTCCGCCAAAATGGATACCTCGGCAAATTTTTCAAGGACGGTCATGGCAACTATGGCCTCGTAAAGGCTTCGGCCAAAGGTAATGGTATGTCCTGTAATTTCTCCGTCGCCGCCCTTTTCCTCCAATGCGATAAATCCCACGTTGTCTTTCAGAGCCTTTTTTATATCTCTGTCACGGCGCAGGTTTTCCGCCCTTACATCGACGATGTAGGCTGTCGGCCCGAAGATCTGAGCCATATCGTCCAGGGACGCGTGGAAGGGTTTTCCCCGGCGCAGCCATTCCATACAGTATGGCGTCTGAGAATACACAAGAGCCTTCATATCTCCGGGGAACGCCGGAATCCCGTCTGTCGGCGCCTCGATTACATCTCCTTCTCTCAAGTCGGCCGGGTTGCACCCGTCCACGGTAGAAAAGACTCCCTCCGACGTCGCCTGTATCATCCGGATGTTCCCTACCGGATAGTCGAGATCAGAAATAAACCTGCCGTATTTTTTCATAACTTCATATACTTCGCTCATTTTTCTTCTCCGCTGAATCTGTCCCCGTTTGCTTTGATATACGCGTCTTTCAGAGAATAATAGACATTTTTGTAATCCTCGAAGAGATCATCATATATCTTCCGATTGACAGGATCCGGTTCGTAATGTCTTTCAACCTTGACAAAGTCTTTGGCGGAGCCGAATCCGGGCAGCTCGCCGAGTCCTATGAGAGCGACGATGGCGCCCCCCACGGCTCCGGCGTTGCGAGGATCCTTTACCACCGAGAAACGCTTCCCTGTAATATCGGCGATTATCTGCATCCATGCGTCATCTAGGGCTCCACCGCCGATAATCCTGAAATCATCGCAGGAAAAGCCGTAATCCATATTATAGTTTTCCAATATCCATTTTAGATTATATCCGATGCCTTCGTAGACAGCCCGCATAAGGTGTTCTCTGGTGTGAACCATACTTACGTTAAACAAGGTCGCTCTGGTAGTAGTCGAGGACACAGGACACCGCTCCCCAAGCATCCACGGAGTGCATATGAGATGGTCGCTGCCCGGCGGTATCTTCCTTATCACTTCGTCCATGTAGTCGAATATCTTATCGCCGTATTTTTCCTTTTCCGACGAGAAGAACTGCTCCTGTATCCATTGTATGTTGGCTCCGGCTGATTCCGTTATACCTGCGATCAGGTTCATCTCTCTGTCGGCGCTCTGTATGGCTGCGGCTCCGTGTTTAAACTTGCCGGCGGTTCTGCTGACTGCCGCCACCCATGCGGAAGTACCCAGATAGATGTGTATGTCTCCGTCTCCGCACATTCCGGAGCCTACAGCCGCCGCCTGAACGTCGTCACAGCCGCCCAGCACAGGGGTTCCCTCCATAAGACCCGTCTGTGAGGCGGCTTCGGCCGTCAACCCGCCTACTATGTCGGTGCTGCATACGAGAGGCGGCAGTTTTTCCATGTCAACTCCCGTCAGCCTCATGACTCCCAGCCACTTCTTCTTTTTAAGGTCAAGGCCGTAAGAGGACGCTCCTGAAAGCTCCGCAACCATCTTCCCCGTGCATTTGAACTTTAAATACCCGTTGACGTCCAGTATCTTGTGGGTCTTAGCGTATATATCCGGCCGTTCCTCCTTGAGCCATACGATTTTAGGTATACAGTCCTTCCCCATAATAGGCGTTCCGGATACCAATGAAAATATCTTCCTGCCTCCCAGGCGTTTCATTATGCTGTCAGCCTGCTTTTCGGCTCTGCCGTCCACCCATATTATGTTGTTATACAGCGGGTTTCCCTCTACGTCCACCGGTATGACGCCCTGTGCCTGAGTCGAAAAGACTACGCCCTTTATCTGTTCCGCCATAATACCGGTCTTCTCCAATATGGCTCTGGTACTCTTTGTCACAGCATTCCAGTAGTCCTCAGGATCCTGCTCCACCCACGCCGGATTCGGGTAATATGTAGGGTAGGGTTCCACGACGGTGGCTGCAATGCTTCCTCTGTAATCCACCAGCACGGCTTTATCCGAGCCGGTTCCCATATCATGGGATAAAATATATCTTTCCATACACACCTCCATTTGACGGGCGGATCAGCGCCCGTCCGTCTCCCGTCTGCCGCGACCTGCTCAGGCCCGACCCTTATGGGTTTTTACTACCTGTTTAAACACCCTTTCAAATCTGTTGAGAGCCTCGTCAATCACATCGTCAGTATCGGCCATGGAAGTATAGAGTCTGCTGCCTGCCAGAGTCACCAGGCCGTTCGCCATGTATGCGGCTCCCATTCTCTCCATAGAGTCTTTCCTCTCATATATCATGTTCTTGTCTTTCAGCAGTCTGAGAGCAGATTTTATCAGGAAAAACGACGAGTAATCGAAGCTCATGGCTCCCGTACATTCCAGATGTACTATGCTTGCCTGGTTATAGCATACGAAAGGCAGTCCGTACCTCTCTATAAGCTCGTTTAGCCCGTCGGTCAGCCTGTCTCCCGCTCTGCCGGCGATCTCGCAGGCGTTGACGCGGGCGATTTCTTTGATGGCAGTATATCCGGCCAAAGCGGAAAGAGGATTAGCCGCCAGAGTTCCGCCGACATATGCCCGGTGCTTTCCCGTGGCAAGACCCGCGGCCATGAGCTCCACATACTCCTTCTTACCGCCTACTCCCCCTGCCGCCGGATATCCTCCCGCGACTATCTTTCCGAAGACTGTAAGGTCAGGAACAACGTTGAAGAACCCCTGCGCCCCCGAAAGAGCTATTCTGAAGCCTGTCACAACCTCGTCAAAGATGAGCAGGGCTCCGTATTTATCGCAAAGCCGGCGCACTCCCCCGTTGTAATCCATGGCGACAGGCCTCGTGCCGCTTTCCGGCCCGACAGGCTCCACGATGACCGCCGCTGTACCGCCCTTTAACCGATTGCGCCTTAACATGCTCTCCAGCATGTTAAGGTCATTGGGTCTCACCTCGTCGGTGCGGCCGTAGGCGCTGGCCGGTATCCCGTGTGATTCCAGCAGTCCTCTGCTTCCGGGAATCTTAAGACCGTAGACCATCTGGTCGCTCCATCCGTGGTATCCGCCGCCGATTTTGATTATCCGCTTCTTGCCGGTGGCTATCCTTGCTATCCTTATGGCTGCCATGACGGATTCGGTGCCGCTGCCCAGCATCCTGAACATCTCAACGTTAGCCATGTGCTTATTTATCTCTTTGGCGATCAGCAGCTCTGATTTATGAAGCAGTCCTGTCACAGGCCCGCAGCTGTTCAGAAGCTCTATGACAGCCTCCCTTATCGGCGGATAGTTGCTACCCAGGATAGTCGGTCCTCCTGCCTGGAGAAAATCGATGTACTGATTTCCGTCCTCATCGTAAAGATACGCGCCCTCCGCCTTAGCAAAGGCTACCGGAAAAGGTTTATTGAAGGCCAGATTGTGCTGGACTCCTCCCGGTATGTATTTTTTCGCTTCCTCGTATATCTCCAGGGATTTTTTGCACTTCTCGTCATAGTATTTAAGTATTACGTTCTCGTAGTAATCGTCATTTACTTCCCAGATTGGCTGATCCGTCAATTCCTTTAGCTGTTGGTTTATCCTGTCCGGATCATCCCATCTGCTCACTCCGCAGTTATTCATATCAATTCCTCCTGTCCCTCTTCAGATCATCCTGTCCAGCAGCCTGTGAAATCGTTCCTTCATGGCCGCACCGTCAAATGATCTGCCGTTTATATGATAGTGATTGACCAGTCCGAAATAGGCGCCTTCAATTAAGATAACAAGGTCGTCTATCTCTTCTTCATCCGTCAAGGTTCCCTCCTGCCTGAGTCCGTCGGCAGTCATTTCCTCTAAGATTTGTATAGGGTTTTCTTCCTCATGGGTCAGCACCGCGTTGTTTATAAGCCGGCTGGTAAGCATGGGATAATACACCGTGTCATCTATCAGCTTGTCAAAAATAGCCCGTATCAGGTCTTTGCCTTTATATTCATTCTCATGACAGTATTCCGTTATATCCTGTATCTCTTGGGCGCTTATGGCCAGCATCAGATCTTTCGTACCGGAGAAATGGTTAAATACCGTGGTTCTACACACATCGGCCTCCTCCGCTATCCGCCTGAAGGTCACATTGTCCAGCCCTTCTCTTTCAAACAGTCCCTTCGCCGCATGCATTATCTTAAGCCTGCTCTTTTCTTTTTTAGAAACCCTCTCCATCGTCTTCCTCATTATCCATCTTCGCTCTCTTATTCGTATTAATAGCGCCTCTGAAAACGAAAAACCTGTCATATAAAAATTCTGTTGTCAGGTTAACGGCCATGGTTCCGAACAGGACTATGTATTCGTTCCAGCCTATACCCGTCAGCTCAACTCCCCACCATGTGGAAAGAGGGGTGAATACACAGTAAAACGCCGCAACCTTTAGCATCGCTATCGGTACATTATTGGCGGATTTAAAGGTAAACTCCCTGTTAAGGGTAAAGTTCCACAAAACCGACAGGGTCAGGGCTGTAAGGTAGCAGGGTGTATAGTCTAGGTCTGTCAGCTCATTTATAGCCGTAAATGAAATTGTCTGAATCAATCCCGCCGAAGCGGAAAAAATTCCAAACTTTATGACCTGTACAAGGTTTTCTTTTTTCGTCAATTTCCGGTTCTTACTCATATGCTTACGGTCTCCTCTATAAATTGAACCGCAGTTCAATTTTGTACTACGGTTCAATTATCTCACATATTCGTATTTTGTCAATATTGATTATATGCTGCGGGCTATGTGCTGTACGGACTGTCCCCCTGTTTTCCCACGTAAAAA
>CAYTYN010000053.1:0-5646 GCA_964442135.1 uncultured Oscillospiraceae bacterium | reverse complement strand
TTCTGAGTACTTCATTATGAATGTCATCACCAGGTTGCTTAATACTGCTATACCCAGGAAAATCATCTACAGCTTACCTTCCTTCATGAACTGTGAGTTAGTACCGTTTATTTCGTCGAATTCCTTCTTCGCCCTGTCGCCTATGATGTCAGTGTATTTGTTGACCTCGCCGAAGTATTCTCTGTAGTCTACGTTGGTGAATTCTCCATCCTTGTAGATTACCTGTCCGTGAACTACGGACATGGTCACTTCCTCACCTCTTGCAGAGTAAACGATGTTAGGTACGATGTTTCTCATCGGATGAGTATATACAGGCAGCATCGTAGGTTTATTCAGATCGATGGCAATGAAATCAGCTTCCTTGCCCTCTTCCAGGGAGCCTACAGTGTCTCCCAGACCGACAGCTCTCGCCCCCTCTATGGTCGCCATGCGGAGAGCCCTCCACGCCGGCATAACCTCAGGATTCCGGAATTTGATCTTATTAAACAGAGCGACGTTTTTCATTTCATTGAAGATGTTATGGCAGTTGTTTCCCGGGGCCTGATCAGAGCCTAAGCCGCAGTTACCGCCTGCTTCCTGAAACGCAACGGACGGGCACACTATACCGTCGATAATGGCGATAGAGCCGGGATTCACTACCATAGAAGCGCCTGTTCCGGCCACCATTCTGGCTTCATCCTCCGTGCAGTCTGTAAGGTGTACCGCTATGATTCTGTTATCGAGAAGCTCTATGTCCCTCATCAGCTCCACAGGCCTCTTTCCGTACCTCTTCACGATCTGATAGGTTTCCCTGTCTCCCTGCTGAACGTGGATGTGCATGTACGTGTTTCTCTCTTTAACTATCTGCTGAACTCTCTTCAGAAGATTTATGCTGAGAAAATCCACGCCCTGCGGCCCGAAGAGGATTTTGATTCTTCCGCTGCCCTTACCATTCCACTTATCGTAAAGCTCTATATTTTTCGCCAGGCTTTCTTCGCCCATCTCATCGTCGAACTCATAGAGCTCTCCCGGCTTATATACCCTTTGCTTAGCCGCTCTTATGAGCTGGGTGATATTTCCTCTGGCTCCCAACTTATCTATAAACGCACAGGCATCGTCCATATCCGCCCAGTAGTCGCCTATGGTCGTAGTCCCGCACTTTACAGCCTCTAAAAGAGCCATTCTGCTTCCCGCAATCTTGCCCTCCTGAGTCAACGCATTTTCAAAAGGCTGAAGTCCGAACATCATCCAGTTCCCTGTGTCCTGTGCCAGTCCTCTTAAAATAGCGTCACCTGTGTGTATATGTCCGTCAATAAATCCCGGAACTACGGCGTGATGGTTCAAATCGAGAATTTCATCGGCATGGTATTCCTTTTCCTCCGCCGGCGTTATGAAGCCTTCGATCTTCCCGCCGTTCACAACCATGGAAACACCTGTCTTATATCCGACGCCCTCCCCTTCCATGGTAAAGAAGTGAGGCGCATGGACTATCATATCAACCTTTTTCATCTTGCTTTAACTCCTTATTCCTAAAATGATTCAACCTGCTCTTCACTATTCAGTCATCATATTTTAGCATATCTCTTTTTCGCGAAAGCAGACAGTCCGAACAGTGCGATAACGAGTATTACGCCGGTTACGGCTATGCTGGCATAATAATAGCCTGTAAGGCCTCCGAAGAGGAATCCGATAAACGTGCTTACACCTACCGTTATACCGTAAGGAAGCTGGGTCATTACATGCACCACGTGGTTGCAGGATGCTCCCGTCGAAGACATTATAGTGGTGTCAGACACCGGAGAGCACTGATCTCCGAACAGACCTCCGCCTATTACGGATGCTACTACATACGCATAAGGCAGGTCAAAGGCTACCGCCATAGGGAAGGCTATGGGCATCATTATAGACCATACTCCCCAAGATGATCCGGTAGCAAATGAGATTAAAGCCCCGAAGAGGAAAATCATGGCAGGTACCATCCCTGGTGTAAGATAGTTCTCAACTACTCCTGATAGATATGCGCCTACCTCCATGTCATTGGTTATTCCTCCGACAGACCATGCGCACACCAATATGAAAGGCACATTGATGAGCTCCGCCATACCTCCGACGTATATGCTGAAAGCCTTGGTAACGGAACAGAGTTTGGTCAATACGCCTACAACGCCTGCTCCGATTCCGCCTCCCATAAAGCCCATGCATATAGCCAGGGTTATATTGGCATTTCTGAAGCTCCCTAAGAGGCCGTTTTCCACTATGTTGCCCGTATAGAATATGGTGGCGAATATAGCTCCGAAAAGGCATACCATAGGAACTAAAAAGTTTTTAAACTTGGGCTCATACCCTTCAGGGAAAACAGCCTTTATCTCAGGAACTAAAGGCTCCACTCCGTCGCCAAGGAGTTTTCCCGTCTCTCTGGCACGCTTTTCCTCAGTGTACATCGGGCCTATATCCAATGAGAATACGGCGACTATGAGCACTGTAAGTATGGCGAAGATGCTGTACAGATTAACCGGAAGCATTCGAGCCCATATCCCCCATTCATTAGCGGAAATACCTGCCGCGGCCAGCTGAGTAGCTATGAGTCCGGCTATGAACGGTCCGTAGCTGCTGATGGGAGAAAGTGACGCAAGGTTGCATCCCATGGAATCCAATATGTAGGAAAGCTTCGCTCTGGAAACTCTGACCGCGTCAGTTATCGGTCTCATTATAGTTCCCAGTATCAGGCATGGCTCTGTATAGCAGAACAGGAAAGCGCTAAGACACGTGACTACCTGCCCGCTTTTTGCGGTTTTTATTTTTTTCGTGACTACCCGCGCGAAAGCCTGGGAAGCGCCTGTCTCTCTCAACATCGCTATCATCCCTCCGGCGATGGTAACGAGAACCAGCATCGAAGCGTTGTCGGCAACCTTAGGGATCATATAATCTCCAACGACTGCGGTAAATCCTACTAACGGATTATATCCGTTGAGCATCGTGGCTCCGACCCAAACTGCTACGAAGAGTGAAAGGATGGTTTGCTTGGTCCACAGTGCCAATATTATGGCTAACAGTGGTGGCAATAAACATAAAATTCCAAAATCAGTATCCATATTACACCTCCTAAAATAAATCCTACCGTATCTTCACGGTCACTTATATAGGAGCAATAAACGTGCCAATTCTATATAGATTGAAATTTCAATAAATTATATATTCAGTATATATGAAAAGGCAAAATGTTTTTACCAACGCCGGAAATGTCGGTAAAAATATTTTGTCCCGGTTAAAATTTTTTTCTTATTTAAGCGCCTACTCACTGAATCATTTTCTCAGTTCATACTTTTTCATCTTATACCCCAAATCCTGCTTACTCAGATCCAGCTTCCTCGCAGCTTCTGCAACAGTCTTGGCGCTATCTAAAGCTTTCCTTATTATGGCCTTTTCGTAATCCGCAATTAGATTATTCAGGGAGACGCCGTTACCGGCAATTTCCCTCGCCACCAGATCCTGATTTTGTTTATCGTAACTGGTAAGCAGATAATCCGGCAAATCCTCTCTTCTTATCACCTTGAAGCCGGTTATGTTGAACGCTCCTTCTATGATATTCTGAAGTTCCCTCACGTTTCCCGGCCAGCTGTATTCGTTGAATATAGTCCTTACATCGCCGTCTATGCCCTGAATATGCTTATTCATCTTCAGGTTATACCTGTAAATAAAATGATTGGTCAAAAGCTGTATATCTTCCTTTCTTTCACGCAAAGGCGGAAGATAGAACTGCACTACGTTAAGCCTATAAAACAGATCCTGTCTCAAGTGACCTGTTTCTATGCTCTCCATCGGACTTCTGTTCGTCGCCGATACTATCTTTACATTGATGGGTATTGAATCTGATCCCCCTACTCGCATAACCTTCTTTTCCTCGATCGCTCGGAGGAGTTTTGCCTGCATAGCTATGTCCATAGAGTTTATCTCGTCAAGAAAGAGGGTTCCTCCGTCAGCAAGTTCAAAAAGACCCGCTCTGTCCTCCGCACCTGTATAGCTTCCCCTTTTCGTGCCGAACAGTATTCCCTCCAGCAGGGACGCCGGTATGGCTGCACAGTTAAGAGCCACGAACCTTCGCGAACATCTGTTGCTGGCTGAATGTATGGCCTGAGCTATCATATCCTTCCCTGTCCCGGTCTCTCCATATATCAGCACTGATGAATCTGTTTGGGCTACCTGTGGTATCAGGTCCTTTATTTTTATCACATCCGGGGATAATGTGATTATATCCTTGACCGTATAATATTTTTCGCCATCACTCTCGGAGGAAAGAACGATGTTTTTTCTCTCTTCCTTTCCAACTACTCTTGCAAAGTCGATAGCTCCTACGATTTTGCCGTCCGAAAGAAGGGGAAGGGTGCAATATATGTTGGTCACACTTTGTCCGGATAAGGAATAGAAGCTTTCCAACTGGTTGAATACCGGCTCACCGGTTTTTAAAACCCTCATAATGCTGCTGGTTTCCTCTGTAAGCTCCGGATGAAGCTCGAATATGTGCAGGCCTACAATATCCTTCGCATCGGCTCTGTAGACGTCTGTGCGCATGTTGGCATAATACTTTATAACGCCCTTGTCATCAGTAACTATTACTGAGTCAAAGAAATTATATATATTCATTATTTCCGCCATGTTTTTTCCCAGCTCCATTATTCATCTCCTTTCTCCAATCTATTCCTCGCTCTGGGCGTTAATTCTTCAACGCATCTTCTCGATTCCCACCGATTCCGTAGTCCTGACCTTCTTTCATTTCTCCCATCACCTTCGCCGATTCCGTGGCTTTCATTTCTCTCAACTCCTCTCAGCTCCGGAGCAAATCCAAATCAGACAGATTATACCGTCAATTGTTCCGGGGGAAAAATGACGATCAATTCTTGATTTTTCCGAACGTTTTCGATACAATTATAAGGGGTTTGGCAAGCATGATGGCAAAAACGGCAATGGCGCCCACCTACAGCGTAACTCTGCCCTTTTCCCCTGTCAATAGGCAAATTCAACAGGTGTAAGACAGATACCGAGAACGTTTTACAGATGATTATTGAGGAGATGTACTAAATGAAAAGAAAAATTTTCAGGAAGAGACCCATGACGGTAATTCTTGCCTTGGTTACGACGGTTTTACTTATGCCGATGATGGTATATGCCAATTCGACATTGAGTAACGAAGAGCTCTCAGGCTCATTAAACCAGACCTTAGCAGTTACCGATGGAGTAGCGGAGGTAGACGGCACCGTCTATGATACGGTACAGGATGCTATCGACGCCGTTGCGGGTAGCGGACAAGCAGGCACCGTTACTCTTTTAAGCGACACCGTGGAATACATTTGTATCCCCGCAGGTGCCGATATAACTCTTGATCTCAACGGATGCACGCTTAATGCGGCGGATAAGGAAGGATTTGACGTGTACGGCAGCCTTACCGTAACCGACTCCGTCGGAGGCGGTGCTATGGTACAAAGCTACACTAACGATTACGGAACTACCGCGATAATATACGTAATAGGAGAAAGCGCCACGTTTACTCTTGAAAGCGGTACCATCCGCACCGGTGACGGCGTAGAAGGAATCTACGGGGTATACTGCCAATCGGGCGGAACGGCTGTAATCAACGGCGGCGAAATAATCTCGGGCTACGCCGCTCTTACC
>CAYTYN010000052.1:0-6103 GCA_964442135.1 uncultured Oscillospiraceae bacterium | reverse complement strand
TGGCTGCCCAGAAGGAGCCTGAGAAATATAAGAATATCATAGTTCGTGTCGCAGGATATTCAGCTTACTTTGTGGAACTGGGCAAAGAAATTCAGGATAACATAATTCAGAGAACAATTCAGAAAGGCTTATAGCTTATAAAAACCGTTACATCAAATGCTAAAGCGGCATGAGAAAAGCGGCATGAGAGACGGAGGGCTTTCCGTCTCTTTTATCGTGGTATTTTTTCATACGGCAGAACATGTGCTCTCACATTAATCCTAAAATTCATTTACGGATAAAAAAGCGGGTCTACTCCATTTGCAGCAGGAATGATTATGCTCTTTTTTTGTTATAAAAAAGGGTCCGGCCATAAACATGAGAGGCTGAACCCTTCTTAATCAGTCTATAGATTGTCTACAGATTCTCCATCTTAGCCGCCTTATCGGCTTTTCCAAAGACAATGAATCCGATCAGGAACATGAGGGAAAGGGCGCCGACGCCGATGTTGGCGCTGCCCGTCTGCTGGCTTATGAACGATACCAGAATGGTTCCGGTAAAGGACGCCCCTTTTCCGCATATATCGTAAACGCCGAAGTATTCTCCCGACTTCTCAGGAGGTATGATTTTAGCGTAGTATGATCTGGAGATCGCCTGTATGGCCCCTTGGAACAGGCCTACGCAGACGGCCAGTACCCAGAACTGCCATTGATGAGCCAAGGTAATAGCGTAGAGGGCTATGAGGAAATAGGCGAATATGCATACCTTTATCAGATTACCCGCCCTATATCTTCCGGAGATGCGCCCGAATAAGAGGGCGGCAGGAAAGGCCACGATCTGAGTCACCAAAAGGGCAAGGAGAAGGCCGGTGGTGTCCAGTCCAAGCGCGGTGCCGTAAGCCGTCGCCATGTCTATGATGGTGTACACACCGTCGATGAAGAAGAAGAAGGCGATGAGGAAAAGTCCGGCTTTCTTATTGACTCTCAGCTCGGAAAAGATGTGTCCCAGTCTGGAGAAGGACTGCCTCACTACGTGGTCGGTCTTAGGCTGGTAGTTGACCTGCTCATAGCTCTTCAGCAGAGGCAGAGTCATGATCAGCCACCATGCGGCCACCAGCAGAAACGCGATGCCCATAGCCACTGCCATGGATATGCCGATTGTTTCGTAGAAGAGCACCAGCAGCAGGCTCAGGATGAAAGGTATGCAGGAGCCGATGTATCCCCAGGCGAATCCTCTGGCGGAAACCTCGTCCATCCTTTCGCTGTCTGTAACATCAGGGAGCATGGAATCATAGACTACAAGGCTGAGTGAATACGCAGACTTTGCTATTACAAACAGTATGATGAACCACAGCCATGACTGCATGAAGCCCAGAGCCACACATCCCAGGGCGCCTATGAGCAGGGTCGCGAGGAATATCCTCTTCCGCCATCCTTTAAAATCGGTGATGGTACCCATAGTAGGACCAAGGAAAGCCACGATTACAGTGGATACCGAAGTGGCGTATCCCCAGTAGGCTAGGTAATCCACATCCGATATGCCGGCGTTTCCGGCCAGATAGTTAAAATAAATAGGCATTATAGTGGTTACGAGGAGGGTAAAGGCCGAATTACCCACATCGTACAGAACCCACTTCCTTTCAAGACTGTTAAGTTTAAACTTCATAAGCTTCCTCCTCTTCAGCAGTACATATTTTAATGTCCTGCCATCCTTCGCCCGGGCCGAACGTTTTGTCAAACCACGGATCGAGCTCGTCCTCAGATTTAAGATATTCCAGATAGTTGGCGATCAGCCTTGCTGCAAGGTCTGTGGCCCTTTTATCCATAAGCTTCGAAAGGCGCATACAGCTGTCCGCACACTCCGGGGCAGCCTCTCTGCTGATGATCATATGGTGTAGGGGATCGAACTTTCCTGCGGCTTTGAGTCCGGCGTAAAGGGCTGTCCTCTTTATCTTTCCGGGCGCCACGAGGGCGTTGGAATAAAACACCATTGATTTAAGAGCCTTATAGACTTGGGCAGGGGTGATGCCGTCAAAGCATGATCCTATGATCCGGGCGTTTTCCTCAGAAGGCATGATGGAAGAGGATGTGCGATAGGTGAGAGGATCAAAGCCGTCCTCTGTCATAAGATATCTGTCGAATTCGACTTCTATCTCAGTGTGGCACACCCCGTCAGTCTCGATCTTCTTCTCGATGTATCCGTGACAGGTGCTGTCCAGTGTAAAGTGGCAGATGAACCCGAGAAGATATACCAGCACGGCTTCTTCTCTTCCATTTTCCAGATAATTTCTTCCCGCCGAAGTGAAAAACTCCGACGCCGGTTTTTCATGCATGGCGTGGCCATAACTGCTTATAGGGTTCTTGCTCAAGGGTTTGTAGTAGAAAAGTATATCCGGACCCTGAAGGCCGATGAGATATATCTCTTTATTTCTTTTGACCATGTCTCTGACACTCTTTGGCAGAACCCTGAAGACCTTGCCGCCAAAGGAATAGTGGGCGTACATTGAAGGCACGATATATTCCTCCTGAAAAAAATTGCTGTTTATTTATAAGAATACCGCCGAGATACAAAACCCGGATAATGTAAAGTTTAAACGCAAGCTATAAATAATTCAAGGATTTTAACCCTTAAAACCGAAAATTTTCTTCCGGATGCCGTAGCAGATTGGAATCATATAGAGAAGGAGGGAGTAAGGAAGGGCTCCGTATCCGGTCTGCATGAATTCCAGAGGGACGGTGCAGGCGATGGTCCACGGAACCAGACCGGCCAGCAGTATGACGGAATTCTCCATGTCAATAGCAAGCTCGGTTTCCCCGCCGTCCGAGCCGTCATAGGTCTTTTTCACTATATTGTTCACCATCATGGTGGATATGGTCTGATTGCAGAATACAGCCAGAGTAACAAGAGATGTAAGGAATGTGATGAAGAATCTTCCCGTCTTGGTTGAGGCTGTAACGGCTATGTCCTGAAGAGGTGTAAGCATGCCGGTACCGGAGAATATTCCGGAGTACATACATGAAATGGCCACGATAAAGACTACCTCTATCATGGAGAGAAGACCTCCCCCGTTCATAATGGCTGAAAGGCTGCCGTCAGTCTCGTATCCCCTCACCAGAGTTAACAGGACATCCTTCACAGACTCGCCCTGGATGAAACAGCTGACGCCGGCTCCGGTCACTATGGAAGCTATAAGGGATTTGATAACGCTCACCTTAAGGAGAGGCAGTATGAGAATCATGACGGCGGGGAGGGCGCACCAAAGGGAGATGGTGAACTCTGATGTGAGAAGCTCTTTAAAGCTGTCATCCACCGCCGATATAGGGTTATTTACAGAAAGAAAGCAGTATATGAAAAATGTCACCAAAACTCCCGGAGCGCCCGTTCGCATCATAAGACGCACATTGCTCAGTATGTCGGTGTGGGTAATTCCGGCGACTAACACGGCGCTGGAGGATACGGGGGAATTCCTGTCCCCGAAATAGATACCGCTCATTATCACTCCGGCGGTCATAGCCTCGTTTACGCCGCCGCTCCTGGCGAGGGCCATGAAGATAACTCCTACTGTTCCTACGACGCCAAAGGACGTTCCCAGGGCATAGGACAGAATACAGCAGAGGAGGAAGGCCACCACGAGAAACAGCTTAGGTGTGATGAACTCCATGCCGTAGTAGACGAAGAAGCTTATGGTTCCCGCACTCCTCCAGATACCTGTGACAAAACCGATAACAGCCATAACCATGACGACGATAACAGCGTCCTTAAGTCCTCTCCGGCACATATTCAATAGGTCCTTGGAGGAAAATCGACGCCTCAAGCCTGTTATGAAGAAGCACACCAGACCTATGGCAAGAGCTATGACCATAGTGCGGCCTGTAATGAGGCAAAGCGTCATCATGCAGATGAAAAGAAAAAAGCTTATTATGAGATCCATTGATTTCACCTCTTAAAAATGAACAGGACATCTCCTGAAGCGTCCGCCGATAATTATATCACAGTTGGAGGTTTTATGTTATACTAATGAAATCATAACGTAAATATTTCAGGAGGAAGAAAATGAAACCGCTTAATAAATATTTTGACCACACTCTCTTGAAGCCGGAAGCGACTCCGGCTGACATCGAAAAGCTGTGCGCTGAGGCGAAGGAGTACGACTTCTATTCCGTATGCGTCAACTCCTGCTATGTGAGTCGGGCGGCAGGGCTGCTTCGGGGATCGGACGTGAAGATCGCCGCTGTAGTAGGCTTCCCTCTCGGAGCATGCACCTCGGAGACGAAAACCTCCGAAACTGAACAGGCCTGTTTGGAGGGTGCCGGTGAGGTGGATATGGTGCTTAACGTGGGCATGCTGAAAGCCGGTGAGGATGAGTATGTGGAAGAGGACATAAGGAAGGTAGTCGAAGCGGCCGGAAAGAGGGGGGCGACAGTAAAGGTGATCGTAGAGACCTGCCTTCTTACCGATGAAGAGGTGGTAAGGGCGTGTCGGCTTTCAAAGGCCGCAGGCGCTCACTTTGTGAAGACGTCGACAGGATTCAGCACGGGAGGCGCCACCGTACATCACGTATCCCTCATGCGGAAAACGGTAGGGGACGATATGGAGGTAAAGGCTTCCGGAGGCATAAGGACTTATGAGACCGCTAAAGCCATGATAGAAGCAGGGGCCGACCGGATAGGAGCCAGTGCTACTGTAGACATAATGGAAGAAGCGAGAGCGAAAGGCGCATGTAAATAATTTACAAAAATTTTAAAATATGTATTGCAAGAGAAATATTTCTGTGTTAAAATTCATAGTGTGGAAGAGTAGGCGAGAAGCCGTCCCGAGGGGGCGGCTTCTGTGGACGCACTATGATTTTTAACGGCGCATGAGCTACTCCTAATTAAATAGACTTATCTCTTATCAAAAACAGTCATGCTATATGGCTGTTTTTTTGAGAGAATGAAAAAAGAGGCAGTCTTCCTGCTTCTTGCAGCGGTCATGTTGTTTTCCTTTGCCGTTCCGATTTCCCGAACTGCTTATGGGACGTCAAGACTTACATTAAATATTCTTCCGGCATATATAATAAACTGCCTAATGAGTAATGCGATTGGGGGGTGATTTTTTGGTAATGTTTGCGATAGCTGTTATAATCATCATTATCAGCATTTCGATATGCGTCTCTTTCAGGATCATATACGATTTTGGATTAGATGATGATTATTGATGCTACAGAAAAACTGAATATATTTGCAATGCACTTGCAAGCGCTGTAAATGTTAAATATAATAATTGTGCAAGCTAAGTATTGAGTATGAGGAAGAAAGGAATGCTATTATGGCCAAAGGAAATATGACATTAAGAATAGAGCCGGAATTGAAAGCCCAAGCAGCGGCTTTATTTAAATCCTTGGGAATGGATTTGAGTACGGCAACGGGTATTTTTTATCGTCAGGCGCTTAGGTGTCATGGTCTTCCTTTTGAGGTTAAGCTTGACGAGCCGAATGCAGTTACCTATGCGGCGATGGAAGCGGCGGAAAAGGGCGAGGATATGTATGGGCCGTTCGATAGCGTTGCTGATCTGATGGAGGCGCTTAATGCTTAAGCCGGCATTTTCGGGGCAGTTCAAACGGGATTACAAGCTTGCAATTAAGAGAGGCTGTGATCCGAAGAAGTTGGAGGAAGTAATCACACTGCTGTGCAGTGAGCAACCGTTGCCGGAGGCATATCGGGATCATGCTCTTACAAACTCAAGAAATTATAAGGGCATGAGGGAGTGTCATATTGAGCCGGATTGGTTGCTGGTCTATAAGGTTTTCCAACAGATTTTAATTTTGAAGTTGATAAGGACAGGTTCCCATAGGGATCTGTTTTGAGACTTGCTCTAAGTGAAAACGATATGGTGTCAGAACTGATTAACGGAGTATGTAGCCGCCCATAGAAACAAGTTGAAAGAGTATGATAAAATTATAAAGGAATAATGGGTGCGACTGAAATAAATTGTGCAATAAAAACAATTTAATGAATGAGAGTGTGCGTTAAATGTTTCCGATACATGACGGAGAACAGAAACAGGGAGCAGTGATATGTTAAAGGTAGCATTTATGGAAAAGCTTAAGAGCCTTGATAAGAAAAAGAGAATACTTCTCCTCTTG
>CAYTYN010000051.1:0-7197 GCA_964442135.1 uncultured Oscillospiraceae bacterium | reverse complement strand
ATCATGACCACCGGCTCAGCCGGTGGTCATGATTTCGTGTGAAAGCCAATAAAAATTGCCATTACATGGTAATACAGGCTATTCTTACCAATTTATGGTTGTTTTTCGGTCACTTTCAGCTTTTAGTTTGCATTTTTGCTTGGCTTTAGACCTTGAAACGCCTATTTGAGCCAAACTTTTTTGGCTTTTTTCGAAAAAACCAAACTCCTTCCCGAATATGGGGTTCATCTATACGCCAATGTGCAGATAGCAAGATAGCAGTCATGCTTTTCCCTTTAACCCGGCGGATTCACGGCCTGCCCATGTTAAACCCGCCTCCCGCCGGACATTGATCGGCCATCCGCCGAGAAGGGTTTGCCCTTCTCACCGGCATCTGCTCGAAACCGCCGCTGAAGCCGGACTTTTGTCTACAGTCTGAGGAATCAGGACTTCTAATCCTGATTCCTTTTTCTTCTCTTTTTCCTCTTCAGTACATCTTCCGTAAGGGTTATAGGCTCTTTCCACCTGTCAGGTGAAATACCCTTGATCTCCAAGGTATCGTATATTAACGTCCTCGCCACTGAATAGAAGACTGAGCAGAGAGGTATGAACATTATCATGCCGAAAATGCCCATGACGTTACCCCCTATGGTTATGGCTATGAGCATCCAGATCGGGGGAAGGCCGACGGAATTTCCCACCACGTGAGGATATATGAGATTCCCCTCTATCTGCTGTATCACTAAAAACATTATTATGAATATTAACGCCTGGAAAGGGCTCTCTATGAGTATGAGAAGGGCTCCCACCACGCAGCCTATAAAGGCTCCCACCAGGGGTATAAGGGCGGTAAAGGCTATGGTCACTGCGATCAGCAGAGCGTAAGGCATACCGGCAACGGTCATGGCTATGAAGAACAGCGCCCCCAGTATACACGCCTCCAGGCACTGCCCTGAAATGAAGCGGGAAAAGGTTCTGTATGCCAGCGCCCCTATGTACAGTATCCTGTCTGCGGCCCTCTCCGGAAATATTGCCAGTATCGTCTGCTTTGCCTCTGCGGAAAGCTTTTCCTTGGACATGAGAATGTATATGGCGAATATGAGGCCGATGAAAAAGTTTATCACCATGCCGATTATATTGGTCACGGCACCTATGCCGCTGTCCAGTATCCCCGCGGCCGCCGTCTGCATGAATTCAGACAGCTCCCGTCCTGCCTCAGTCCAGTCTACGGCAAACCTGTCGGCGAAATCAGCCAGGTTCTGCCATACGCTCATCCTGTCGTTGATCCACGTTTGAAGGCTGTTCACAGCGTCCGGTATCTCACTGCCTATGGTGTACAGGGTTTCTCCCAGCTGGGGGATTATGATGTTCATGGCGATGGCTATTACTCCCGTCACCAGTGCCAATGTGATGATGAAGGAAACAGGCCTCAGGGTCTTTTTAAGCCTGTCGGTCTTTTGACGCAAAAGCTTCTCCACTCCCTTCATGGGAACGTTTATGATGAAAGCGATACATGCTCCTAAAATAAAGGGCATGCTCACGCCTATGACAGCCCTGAGCCCGTTCAGCACCACGCCTAGGTTTTCCAGAACCACGTAGAAAAGTATCCCTGCGAAAATGATTCCTATTAACGTTTTAACCGTCTTTCTGTCCAAGTCTTTCTTCCTTTCAAAAACAACAAAAGCCAGTGTGATACAATACTAAATGGATTGTACCACATCGGCAAAGTAAAATCATCCGGTAATCGGAACCTTAGTCCACTACCTCGTATCCTGCTTTCTTTACGACCTCCTTGAACTCGTCCATGGAGATGTCTCTGTCAGCTTCAACTGAAGCCTTCTTTCCTTCCAGATCTACGTCTGCTTTCGTAACTCCGTCCATGGCGGCAAGGGCGTCGTTAACGTGCTTCCTGCAGTGAGCGCACATCATTCCCTCAACCTTAAACTCATACTTCATGATTTTTTCCTCCTTTAAATGTTCTTCTCTATGTTCAGCGGCGGCTTTTGACCTGTCCGGCTTAAATAACCTGAGCCTCAGGGCGTTGGTCACTACGCAGACGCTGGAAAGGCTCATGGCGGCTGCTCCTATCATCGGCGAAAGTCTTATGCCCAAGGGTATGAACAGGACTCCTGCCGCTGCCGGAATACCGATTACGTTGTAGATAAACGCCCAGAACAGGTTTTCCTTTACATTCCTGATGACGGCTCTGGAAAGCTTAACAGCGGTCACTGCGTCCAGAAGGTCGTTCTTCATAAGAACTGCGTCGGCGCTCTCTATGGCTACGTCAGTTCCCGCTCCGATAGCGATGCCCACATCAGCTCTGGTCAGTGCAGGCGCGTCGTTTATGCCGTCTCCTATCATGGCCACCTTCCTGCCCTTTGCCTGAAGATCGGCCACATGCTTTTCCTTGTCCGCAGGCAGCACTCCGGCTATTACCTCCGGTATATCGAGTTTTCTTCTGATGGCCTCCGCCGTCCGCAGGTTATCTCCGGTGAGCATTACTACGTCGATGCCCATTTTCTTAAATTCTTCTATGGCCTCCCTGCTGGTCGGTTTCTCCACATCGGCTACAGCGATGATTCCCAGTACTCTGCCGTCTGCCGCGAATATGAGAGGGGTCTTTCCCTCATCGCCCAGGCGGGCGAGATCCTCCGACAGAGCAGATGTATCTACGCCCTCGTCCTTCATCATGGCTTCGTTTCCCGCGAGATAGGTTAATCCGCTTATTTCGGCCTTCACTCCCTTTCCGAAAACAGCCCGGAAGCTCTCAGCCTCAGGATAAGCTATGCCCCTCTTTTTCGCTTCGGATATTATGGCTTCAGCCAGAGAATGTTCGCTTCCCTCTTCTACGGCGGCCGCCACGGCAAGGAGCTTTTCTTCGTCATCAGCCAAAATATCCGTCACCACAGGTTTTCCTTCCGTTATGGTTCCGGTCTTATCCATCACCACAATATCCACATGACACGCCGCCTCGAAGGCTTCGCCGGACTTTATCAGTATGCCGTTTTCCGCCCCTTTCCCCGTGCCTACCATGATGGCCACAGGAGTAGCAAGACCTAAGGCGCACGGACACGAGATAACCAGCACCGAGATTCCCATGGAAAGGGCGTGTTCAAAGCCGTAACCCAGCGCCAGCCATACTACTGCGGTAACCAGAGCTATTATCATGACCGCAGGTACAAATATACCGGCTATCTTATCAGCAAGGCGGGCGATAGGCGCTTTAGACGCGCTGGCTTCCTCCACCAGACGAACGATCTGGCTGATGGTCATGTCCTCCCCTACTCTGTCGCACCTTGCCTTAATGAATCCGGTCTTATTTATGGTAGCGGATATTATCTTATCGCCGGCTCTCTTTTCCACCGGTATGCTCTCACCTGTTATGGCAGATTCGTCCACCGCCGTAGTTCCCGATATGATCTCCGCGTCTGCGGCTATGCTCTCTCCCGGCCTGATGACAAGAATATCTCCGGGAACCAGCTCGTAAGCCTGAACGGTCATCTCTACGCCGTCTCTTTCGATGGCGGCCGTCTTAGGTACCAGGTTCATCAGCTTTTCTATGGCCTGACCGGTCTTGCCCTTGGAGCGGGCCTCCAGATATTTGCCCACCGTTATAAGGGTCAAAATGGTAGCCGCTGACTCGAAATAGATATCGGCGCTGTACCGATAGACAAGGGTCATGTTATCCGTTTCATATCCGTGTGCTATGCGAAACAGCGCGAAAACGCCATACACTATGGCGGCCCCGGCTCCTACGGCGATAAGGCTGTCCATGTTGGCGCCGCCCTTAAGCAGAGCCGGAAATCCCTTCACGAAGAATTTCCTGTTAAGAAATACGATAGGGATCAAAAAGAGCACCTGTATGAGTATCATGGTCAGGGGATTATCCATATTATGGTGATTTCCCAAAAGCATAGGCCCCATGGACACCGTCATCAGCGGCGCCAGAAACACTACAGACCATATGAGTCTCTTCTTCATCTGAGCCGTCTCATCTACAATCCCCCGGGACGCGGCTCCTACGTCGCCCCCTTCCCTGCTCATGGTCACGGGGCATTCTCCGTTCTCCCGTGAACCGGTCTTATGGCCTTCGTCCTCAAAGGCTCCGTATCCGGCTCCTTCCACTGCTTTTATTATCCTTTCGGCATCGGTCACCCCTTCGTCCAATTCCACCTGCATGGAGCCTGTCAGAAGGTTAACGCTGACAGAACTGATTCCGTCAAGCTTTCCCACCACATTTTCGACTCTGGATGAGCATGCCGAACAGCTCATGCCCGTGACCCTGAATTTTTTCTTCTTCACAACATTCCCCTCCCCGTGGGGTAATCACATTTCGCCCTGCAAATGCTACTTCATCAGCTTCTTTATGGTGTCGCAGAGCTCGTCCACCTTAGAGCCGTTTCCATCCTTTATATCTTCCACTACGCAAGTCCTTATGTGTTCTGTGAGCAGTTCCCTGCAAAAAGCGTTAAGGGCTGAATTTATGGCGCTTACCTGAATCAGGATATCGATGCAGTATCTGTCATCCTCCACCATTTTAGCAACCCCTCTGACCTGGCCTTCTATCCTGGAAAGGCGATTTATAAGATCCTTATATTCACTTTCCGTCCTGTGCTTTACTCTTTCAGAACAGACATGGGCATCCTTTTCCGCCATGTATCCTTCTCCTCTCCTGCCAAAATAAGCGGCGTTTTTTCTACCGGATTATAGTATACCCTCGCAGGGTATATGTCAATCATCTAAATTACAATTTGGAGCTTCAAACTTATATGGGAGGCCATACCGAGAGGTCATATCGCCTCATAGAGATTTAGTACGGTTCCTCAGAACCGTTGAAATTTTAGACTTTTTGATCTGAAATTACTGCGCGGCAGCGTGTATTCAACGTGGTATAAAGTATTTTCGAATACAATCATACCCCCCCCTTGAAAAACGGCGGGATTTATGTTACGGTGCGCACGTACGTTCAGATTATTTATAAAATCGGGTTAGTATTAAAGCTAATATTATAAGGTTAATATTATAATGGACGTTGCGCCCCACGCGGTGGGGAAAATCAAACCCATGGAAATTATGAGGAAGCTATTTAGCTAAATAGGGAGGAATGGTAAAAAAAATGAAAAAAAGGCTATTTCGAAGCTTATTGTTTTTCACAGTAGGAATCATGTTTTTATCCGCTTTTGAAGGAGTTCTCCAAGCTTCAGCCGCCGTTATCAGCGGTACCGGGGTAAGCTTTAGTGTTGAAGGGTATAAAATAACTTCGGATCTGGAGGACAGCGATAAGGACGACTCTACTCAAAAGAACTATCAGGAATCGGATTTGGAAGATTGTAAGTACAGTAAAAGCCTTTTCCAATCAGCCGAGTGGACCGACAAGACCACCGGCGAAGCCACCATCAACATTCACTATGAGGCGGACTTCGAAGATATCGAGATTCGCTCTCTGTATGTGTTCACGACCTGCACCGGACACGGCTTCACCGAAGAAACAGCTATCAATAACATCCTTCAGCTGCTGGAATATAACGAATACGTTGATATCATCATGATCGGCGCGTGCAACCGGGTGTCGATAATCGACGATGAGTCGAACAGCACCTTTGCAGCCGACGCCGCCGCCGCATCGATGTTCTCCGTGCGTGCCAGTGACTTCGATCTTACCGATACAGACGGATCAAAGGCGATGATCAAGAAACTCCTTGAAACGTATTCGACCGAGGACTTTGAGGAGATCGAGTATGCCTATGGACTCGGCCGGAACGGCACAGGCACCGGAGAGGTGGAGGTGCTGTACGACGAGATTGACATTGAAGATTACCCCTTTACATTCAGATCTTACAAAGGGGATCCGGGAGAGACATATTACTCAGCCGCTGAGTTCGTCCTGACCTTCGGCTCTCAGCGCCATGCCGGTGAGGTCTTCTCACTTTACTACATCGCCAGATACATCGATATTATCGAAAATGAGCGTGAACTCGACTTCGGCACGACCGTCCAGGCAATCTTCAATTCGTTCGATGCTTACTCCACAGCGAATCGAAGCGTCAATACCAGCGACTTTCCAACCGATGTCCTATACGCCAATCTCCTGGAATACGTCGGGTTGGATATGACGAGCGAGATGATGAGTCTGTTTGACATGAGGTCGTCTGAGAATGGCGAAAAATGCTGGTACGCACTCTCGGTAATGGAAGAATACAGCAGCGGGGGCCGCTACATTGCGCTTATCCCCGGTGACGGTGAGGACATCTATGATTTCAGCCGGCAGGACTATAGCGGCAGAGAAACTCCGACGATTAACGCCATACTCTACTCCCTAGCACTTATCGCCCCTACGGACGAGGTTTTGGACAACGAGGCTGACGTGCGGGAAGAAATCTCAAGATGGATAAAATACGAAGAAGTTATAGAGCTCAGCAACTTCCGAGACTACAACGCCGACGTATACAATTACTCGGACGACTTCAAGACTACCGGCGCGTTGGACGTTAAATATTCAGTAGCTAACACGGCAACGATCACCGCGACAATCACCAGTGAGTTTGAAATCACAGGTGCAGACAACATCGAGGTGATAAACTCCGGTGATAGCAGCACCTCTTTTGACTACACTGTACATATAGAGGAAGATACTGAAACCGGCGACACCAAAGTTACTATAGAGTTCTTTAACTTAACCGACACAAACAACGAGGACGGCTCTTGGGGCGACTCCTGGTCAATAGACATATCCATCCCCGTGAAGCTCGTCGATAACACGAAGTTTTGCACCGATGAGTACGACTTCGAAGAGACCAACGTAAGCGAGACGACGGCCTCCATCAGGAGGGAGCGCGCTATTACCAAGGACGATAACACGCTCGGCACAGAGATATTCACCGAAACCGCCACTGTCGCTTCGCCAAAGCTCTATAAGTATGAAGAGGCAACCCCGACCGAGGAAACTCCGACTGAGGAACCTCCGACCGAGGAACCTCCAACTGAGGAACCTCCAACTGAGGAACCTCCAACTGAAGAACCTCCATCCGAGGAAACTCCGACCGAGGATATCCCATCTGAGGAAACCCCGACTGAGGAAACCCCGACCGAGGAACTTCCATCCGAGGAAACTCCGACCGAGGAAACTCCGACCGAGGATATCCCATCTGAGGAAACCCCGACTGAGGAAATCCCATCTGAGGAAATCCCATCTGAGGATACTCCGTCTGAGGATACTCC
>CAYTYN010000050.1:0-7919 GCA_964442135.1 uncultured Oscillospiraceae bacterium | reverse complement strand
CCATTGAACAAGGGGAAAGGAAGTGATCGAATGCTGAAACTGGATGCTGTAAAGTCAGAGCTGCCGGGGAAGAAACAGAAGCTTAAAGAGGTAGGTGAGTCCCTTTGACCTCGCCGGTCTCAGGGAGAAAATAGAGGAAATAAACCAACGGAGCCGGCAGGAGGATTTTTGGAATGATCCCGATAAGGCTCAGGCTCTGCTGAAACAGAAAAGCGCATATGAAAAGACGGTAGAGGATTACGAGAGAATAGAGAGGGGGCTTTCCGACACAGAGGAGCTCATAGCCATAGCGGAGGAGCTGGGAGACGAAGAGGAAGCCGACTCTATAGTGAATAGCTTTGAGAACCTTTCAGAGGATCTGGAGCAGATGAGGATAACCACCCTTCTCGACGGAAAATACGACCATAACAGTGCGATCCTGTCCATCCATGCCGGAACCGGCGGCATAGACGCCATGGACTGGGCTGAAATGCTCCTGCGCATGTACACCAGATGGTCGGAGAAGAAGGGATATAAGGTTACCACAGTTGATCTCCAAAGGGATACGGAAGCCGGCATTAAAAGCGCCACGCTGATGATAGACGGCGAGAATGCTTACGGATATTTGAAAAACGAAAACGGTGTCCACCGTTTGGTCAGGATATCTCCCTTCAATGCCGCGGGAAAGAGACAGACGTCTTTTTCCGCAGTGGAGGTCATTCCCCAGATGGATGACGACTTCACGGTGGAGATAAATCCTGACGATCTGAGGATAGACACGTACCGAAGCAGCGGCGCCGGAGGCCAGCACGTAAACACTACCGATTCCGCCATAAGGATTACTCACATTCCGACCAACATCGTGGTTACGTGTCAAAATGAGAGAAGCCAGCATCAGAACCGGGAGGTCGCCATGAGGATTTTGGCAGGAAAGCTGGCTGAGCTGAAGGAGAAGGAGCATAAGGAAAGCATAAACGAGCTGAAGGGAGACTTCTCTCTCATAACCTGGGGATCTCAGATCAGATCCTATGTTTTCCAGCCGTATACCATGGTTAAGGATCACAGGACGGGAGCCGAGGTAGGCAACGTTAACGGAGTTATGGACGGAGATATCGACTATTTCATAAACGAGAAACTGAAAGCGAAGTAATATGGACATAATAAAAACACTTACATCCGAATTCGGTCTGCGCAGTGAGCAGGCCGAAAATACTGTCAAGCTTATAGACGAGGGGAACACCATTCCATTCATCGCCAGATACAGAAAAGAGGTCACGGGGGGACTGACCGACGTGGTCTTAAGAGATCTGGAGGAAAGGCTCAGATATCTGAGAGGACTTGAGGAGCGTAAAGAAGAGGTGCTGCGCCTCATCGACGAACAGGGAAAGCTTACTGAGGAGCTGAAAGCGAAGATAGAAGAGGCTCAGGTACTGCAAAGGGTGGAGGATCTGTATAAGCCTTTCAAGCAGAAGAAGGCTACCCGGGCGTCAAAGGCGAAGGAAAGAGGACTGGAGCCTTTGGCGGCAGTAATAATCGCTCAGAGCAAATCATCTCCGGATATTCTGGAGGCGGCTCAGGCATACGTGAACCCTGAAAAGGAAGTCAATACGCCGGAAGAGGCTGTCCGGGGAGCCTGCGATATAATAGCGGAGATGATGTCGGAGGACGCAGACGCCATAAGCGCCATAAGAGATAAGACCTTTTCTTCGGGAAAGATGGCCACCGAAGCCGTGAACCCGGAGGAAAAGACGGTATACGATATGTACTACGGCAGCAGCGAGCCTCTTTCCAAAATACCGGATCACAGGGTTCTCGCCATTAACAGGGGAGAGAAGGAGAAGAAGCTGAAGGTTCACGTGGAAGTGAACCCGGAGGATGTAATATCTATTTTGGAAAAGCGGTACATCAGAAAGGGAGCTCCCTTCGGCGATTTGCTGGAGGAGACGGCCCAGGACGCATATAAACGTCTTATAGCGCCGTCAGTGGAACGGGAGATGAGGAATCAGCTGACCGAAAGGGCGGAGACTGAGGCCATCAAGGTCTTTGCGAAAAATACGGAGAAGCTTTTAATGGCTCCCCCCGTAAAAGGCAAGAAGCTCATAAGCATCGATCCCGGATACAGGACAGGATGCAAGGTGGCGGTACTTTCAGCTACGGGGAAGCTGCTGGCATACACCACCATCTATCCGACTCAGCCGAAAAACGATGTGGCAGGGACAGAACGGGTGCTTAAGAAGATAATAGAAAAGTACGAAATAGACATCATAGTGATAGGAAACGGCACCGCATCCAGAGAGACAGAGGAGGTGGTGGCGGAGTTTCTGAAGAAGAACGGCTATGACCACATCAGGTACACCATAGTTAACGAAGCCGGAGCGTCGGTCTATTCCGCTTCAAAGCTGGCTTCCGAGGAATATCCCGATCTGGACGTGACCACGAGGGGAGCCATGTCCTTGGGCAGGCGTCTCCAGGATCCTCTCGCCGAGCTGGTGAAAATCGAACCGAAGCACATAGGAGTAGGCCAGTACCAGCACGACATGAATCAGAAGCAGCTGGACTCAGCCCTTACTGGAGTGGTGGAAAACTGCGTGAACAGGGTGGGGGTAGACCTTAACACCGCTTCCCCATCTCTTTTATCATATATTGCCGGCATTAACGGCTCAGTTGCGAAGAAGATAGTGGCCTACAGGGAGGAGCACGGTCGGTTTAATAACCGAAAGGAACTGCTGAATGTCCCTAAGCTGGGAGCTAAGGCCTTCGGCCAATGCGCCGGATTTCTCAGGATCTCCGGTGGAGAGAATCCCTTAGACGCTACCTCTGTCCACCCCGAATCCTATCCTGTGGCGGAGAAAATAATGGAAAGGACGGGAATTACGACAGAGGAGCTGGCAAAAGGCGGAGTCCCCGATATCGAGAAGAGAATAACAGAGGCTTACCCTGCCAAAAGAAGCTCTGACAGCATAAAGGCCATGGCGGCGGACATGAACGCAGGAGAAATGACGGTCAGGGATATAGTGGACGAGCTGAAGAAACCGGCGAGGGATCCTCGTGAGGACGCGCCTCCCGTAGTGTTCAGGAACGACGTGCGCTCCTTTGACGATCTGGAGGAAGGCATGGAGCTTACAGGGACCGTTCGTAACGTAGTGGACTTCGGAGCATTTGTAGATATAGGGGTGAAGAACGACGGACTGGTTCACGTTTCACAGCTGAGCCACAAGTACGTAAAGCACCCTATGGATGTCGTATCGGTAGGAGATACCGTGAAGGTTAAGATACTTGACATAGACAAGGAAAAGCAGCGAGTATCCCTTACTATGAAGCTTTAGGAGGTATCATGGCCATTAACTCAGTAATATTCGATTTCGACGGAACCATCGCCAATACCAATCAGGTCATAATAAACTCGTGGCAGCACACCTACATGGAGAGGACGGGAAAGCCGGGTGATGAAAGAGAAATACTGAAGAGCTTCGGCGAGCCCTTGGCAGTCACTATGAAGAGGGTATTTCCCGATTTTGACGTGGACGAGTCCATAGATATTTACAGAAGCTATCAGGTAAAACACTTTCGTGAGATGATAGACATATTCCCGGGAGTTAAGGAGACCATAGAAGAATTGAAAAACCGCGGATACGGAGTTTCCGTCGTAACGTCCAGGCTGAGGAATACTACCCGGGAAGGGATGCGGATCTTCGGCATAGACCATCTCATCGACATTTTGGTCACCTGCGAGGATACGGAAAAGCATAAGCCCAATCCGGAGCCTGTACTGAAGGCTCTGGAAAAGCTGGGGATAAACCCTGATCAGGCCTTAATGGTGGGGGACAGCATGATGGACATAAAATGCGCTCACAATGCAGGAGTGAAGGCGGCCCTGGTAAGCTGGGCTGAGGCGGTCAGCGATGAAGAGAGAAACGGCCCCGACGGACCGGAATACTACGTGGAAAAAGCTGAAGACATACTGGATATAGTGGGGCGGTAGCTCCGGAGGAAGGTCATGCTGAACATATGGTATGGACGGGAAAGGATCGACAGAGAAAAGTTCATATACAGCTCCATTGAAAAAGGAGGGGGTCAGGCTATAGTCATAGTGCCTGATCAGTATACTCTTGAAGCGGAAAAGCAGGCCTTCCGAAACCTTGGCACAGACGTGCTCCTGGATGTGGAGGTGCTGAGCCTGTCACGGCTTGGCCAGCGAATCCTGTCGAAGACCGGCGGGGACAGGCGGACCTTCATAGACAAGTACGGCAGATACATGATCTTGTCCGGCATCATCGCCGATGCGGATAAATCACTGACCGTGTTTAGAGGAGTGAAGGATCGAGGCTCCTTCATAGACATGGTTTCTGACTTCATATCGGAGATGAAGCAGTACAATGTGACGCCGGAGGACGTTTTGGCAATGGGAGAGGGTCTGTCGTCAAAGGGTGATATGCTTAGGGAAAAGCTTAAGGACCTGCACCTGATATTCCGGATGTATGAGAAGGCCATAGAAGGAAAGTATACGGATTCCGAGGACAGGCTGGCTTTGCTGGCAAAGGCCATAGAGGACTGCGACGATGTAGAGGCAGCGTCCCTGTGGGTATATGGATTCGACAGCTTTACCCCTAAGAACCTGGACATAATCGGAGCGCTCATGGGAAAGGCCGTGGATGTAAACGTGGTTCTCATGTGCGATTTCAGTCCGGAATACGACGAGCTGTTCCGTCTCTCCAAAATCGTCATAAACCGGCTTAAGGCTCAGGCGGAGGACAGGAATATAGGCTATCGCTTATCGCAAATAGACGAAAGATTTGCTGTTTCAAGACCTCCGGCCATAAAAGCCATAGAAAGCTCCATGTACTCTCTGAATCCTGTCCCAAGCAGGGATTGGGAAGGCCTCACTGTGGTAAGGTGCGCTAATCTGTATAACGAAGCGGAATCCGCCGCAGGATTCGTCCTCGGTCTGATAAGGGATGAAGGACTGAGATACAGGGATATCGCGGTCATATGCAACGATACAGGAAAGAGAAGCTCCATACTCAGGCGGGTTTTCCGAGAGTACGGAGTGGACTTCTTCGATGACGAGAAGCGGAGCATTTTGTCCTCGCCTCTGGCCACCTATGTGGTGTCTCTCTTGGAGACGGCAGCGGGCAGATTCCCAACGCCGGACCTTATCAAAACCCATAAGTCGGGACTGAGCCCCATGAGCGATGACGAAATCGAGGAGATAGAAAACTACGCCATAAAATACAGGATAAAGGGGACCATGTGGAAGAAACCCTTTACCAAAGGGCGCATGGAGTACGGCGACGACGGCATGGAGGTCATAGACGTCCTCAGGGAGAAGACGGTGGCTCCGGCTCTCGCCGTGGAGGAAATGTTCAAATCCTCGAAGACCTTTCGGGATTTTCTCGTATCATACTACGGATTTCTGGCAGGGGAAAGCGGGGTTCGAGATAAGCTGGCGGAGATAGCGGAGCTTCAGAGCCGGTCAGGCCTTTTCGATCTGGCCGCGGAAACGTCGCAGAGCTGGTCCATGGTTATGGGAGCCTTCGAACAGATGGCGGAGCTCATGGGAGATGATCCTTTTGACGTGGACAAGCTTCTGGAAATCCTGAAAGCGGGACTTTCACAGATGGAGATCGGCGTGCTTCCCCCGTCGGCAGACGACGTGCTCATAGGAACGATGCAGCGAACCAGGACGGGCTCGGTAAAGGCTATGCTGGTAGTAGGGGCTAACGAAGGACTGATCCCTATGGCTCCTTCGACGGAGGGGCTGTTCAGTGTGGAGGAGCTGGAATACTTCGCCGAAGAGGGAAGAGACCTTTGCAAGACAGACGCAGTCAGAGCCATGGAGGAGACCCTTGCCATATACAGGAATCTGTCAAAGGCAGAAAAGCACCTGTATATCAGCTATTCGGCAGCTGATGATGAAGGCGGGGAAATAAAGCCTTCCCAGCTCATATCTGATCTGAGGAGGCTGTTCCCTCGGATGATTATCCGTCCCGACTCGGTAAACAGCGGCGACAGCGGAGCCGTACTCGGAGGAAGGGTGAACACCCTGCGCCGTTTTACAGAGGAACTCCACAAAGCTCGGAGAAACGAGAAAATAGATCCTGTGTGGGAAGCGGTGAGGGACTGGATCATGGTCAATGAGCCGGAGGATTTGAAAATGCTTAAGAGCGGACTTGAATTTACCAATGATCAGCAGCCCGTGCCGAGGGAAGAGGTAAAAGCTCTTTTTCTGCGCAGCGGCGACGCCCGTTCTGACACTCTTTCCATAAGTCCTTCCCGGGCGGAAAGCTTCAGCAGATGTCCCTTTTCCCACTTCATAGCCTACGGCCTCAGACCGGAGGAGAGAAGGATTTTCGAAGCGTCGGGACGGGAGATAGGGGATCTCTATCACAGCTGTCTCATGGACGTGGCGAAGATACTGACGGAGAAGAACATGTGGCATACGGTGACCAGGGAAGAATGTCGCGAGATGGTTCGGGAAATAGTGGAAAGGTCTGCGTCGGACTACAGAGAAGGAGTTTTCAGGTTTTCCAACGAAGAGGAATACAAGACCCGCAGAGTTGTCGACGCCTGCGATCTGGTATGCTGGATACTCATAGAGCAGGTTAGAGCGGGCCGGATAAAGGAGAGCCTCTATGAAGAGCCGTTTGGAAGGGGGAAGACCTTTTCGGAGATACGGGTGGAGTGCGAATCCGGAACAGTGATCATAGAGGGTAAGATAGATCGGGTCGATATACTGGAGGATGATCGGGTAAAGATCATAGATTATAAGACGGGAGAGGAGACCTTCGATATAGATGAGGCGGCGGCAGGGTTCAGGCTTCAGCTGATGCTGTATCTGGAGGCGGCAGGAGACCCGTCGGGAACTGACAGAAAGCCTGCCGGAGTCTTCTATTTCCACGTGGAGGATCCCAGAGAGGACATGACGAGGATTTCCGGGGAAGAGGGAGAGGAAGGGCTGGCTCTGAAAATTCGCAGGTTCTTCAGGATGAACGGGGTCATGGTGGATGACCCTGCCGTCATAAGGGAGATAGACGGTGAATTCGATAAATCATCGGATATCATACCCGTAAAGGTGAATAAAGAGGGTAACGTAACTTCAGCTTCCGCCACCGGCAGCGGAGCAAGGTTTCTCATCACCGAAGAAGAGTTCTCCCGGCTCAGGTCGCAGGTGATGGAGACAGTCTCAGGTCTCTGCGACGATCTTCTGAATGGAAGGATAGATATACATCCGAAGATGTCAAAGAAGAGGACGCCGTGCCGGTACTGCGACTACAAGAGCATATGCAGATTCGACCTGAGCTTCTCCGGATGCAGATACGATGTTGTAAAATGAAAGGGTGGATAGCTTATGTCTGCGGAATTTGCCATACTCGACTGGATGCAGGGACTGCACAATGATTTTCTGGACAGGGTAATGATCGTAATAACCGGCTTGGGCAACGGCGGCGTGCTGTGGATTGTCATGGCGGCGATCCTGCTCATAATCCCGAGGACACGGCCTGTAGGATTGGCCGTCGCTTTGGCTTTAATACTGGATCTCATAACGTGCAATTTGATCCTGAAGCCACTGGTGGCAAGGACGAGACCCTGCGATATAAATACGTTTATAGAGCTGCTTATAGAAAGGCCTCTCGATTATTCCTTCCCCTCCGGACACACGGCAGCGTCCTTTGCCGCAGTATCGGCACTGTTTTTCTTCGGGTCGAAGCTGTGGATTCCGGCGGCTGTTTTGGCTTGTCTCATAGCCTTTTCAAGGCTTTACCACTATGTTCACTTCCCTACGGACGTAGTCGGGGGAATGATCCTGGGGATAGCTGTGGGAGCTTTGGCTGTGTACGCAGTAAAACGGATGTATAAAACGGACAGAGGTGAGAGACTCGGCCGTCGAGGAGGCGGAGGAGTGAAAAAATGACGAAAAAAGCGTTGAAATTTCATAGTTT
>CAYTYN010000049.1:0-8622 GCA_964442135.1 uncultured Oscillospiraceae bacterium | reverse complement strand
AAAGACCTTTGTTTTCAAGGGTTTCGGAGGTCTTTGTTAAATCCCTATGAGGCGTTATAGCCGCCCACATAATTTGAGGTTTCAAATATAAATTAAAAATGCAATCCGTTTCCGCCATATGAGCCATGTCCGGTTCCCGTGCTGATAATTGAGGCTATCAGAAGCACTACGAATCTGACAGCGAGAAAAGCGACCAGTATAATGCCTATCACTATGAGAATCTTCGCCCAAGCAGGCAGGCTTTTCCTGATGGGCGCCGTGGAGGCGTAGTAGGTGTATTGCCCGCCGCTGTAAGGGCTTTCTCCACTGTCTTCGCCCTGATCCTGAGGCGAACCGTTAAAGCCGCCTTCTTCGCAGGCCTTCCCGCCGCCATAGGTCTGCTCCCCGCCATAGGTCTGCTCTCCGCCGTAAGCTTGTTCTCCACCGTCCCGTGTCTGCCTGAGCTCATATTCGCCGCCATGGGTTCGGTACGGATCATATCTTGCCGATCCGCCGTACTCAGGCTTTAAAGGGTACTCCTTCCTGAATTTCAAATAAGCTATTAAGCCGATGAACACGGGAGCCATCGCCGCAAGAAGGGCGAACAACAAGGGACTGCAGTCTACCCTCTTCTTGGCGTCTCTGTAGACCAGAACGCCTATTACGATGGGAACTACCAGAGCTGCAATAATCAACAAAAGTATGACGCCGTAAAGGATTTCGAGTATCATCTCGAGAAAGCCTGCGTCGTAGTAATACATAGCTGCTACCTCCTAATCATACTATCTCGAAATGTCTCCGCCGGAGAGGAGGTCATCGTATACTGCCCTGCTGCCGCCGATAAACTTAGGCCTGGTTCTGGCGCATACCAGATTAGCCTCTCCTATCTTCTTGACGGAGATCCTTACCGGAACGGCCACCTTTTTCAGGTGCATTCCTATAAGGGTATCACCTATATCCATGCCTGCGTCCGCCTTTATCTCCTCCAGAGCCACAGGATCCTCGGCGTTTCGGTATACGGTCATCGCGAAAGACCCTCCGGCGTGAAGCTGAGGCACTACGTTGACTATCTCCTGACCGGGAAGGAGAGCCTTTCTTTCCACTATTACAGCTCTGTTCAGGTGCTCACAGCACTGAGCGGCCAAGTATATGCCCCTCTCCTCCAGCACAGGATATATGCCGTCGTAAACCGCCCTTGCGGCGTCGATGTCCGACCCTTTTCCGATACGGACTCCCTTTATCTCACTGGATGAGCAGCCCACTATGAAAATATCTCCCTCTTTCAGATGGGTATGGCTGATCAGCTCTGTAACAGCCTCTCTCGCCTGCTCTCTGATCTCTTCAAAGGTCAATTTCTACACCTCCCAGCTGTGCAGATACTTCTCCTGTTCTTCTGTCAACGTGTCTATCTCTACGCCCCATGCGGCCAGTCTGCGCTTAGCCACCAGAGAATCGATCTCCCCGCTCACGTCTATCACCTTATTCTCCAATTTATCGTAGTTTTCTTTTACATACAAGGCTGATAAGAACTGTACCGCGAAGCTCATGTCCATGATCTCGGCAGGATGACCGTCGGCTGCGGCTATGTTGACCAACTTGCCCTCGCCTATGACGTTGACAGTATTTCCGTTAGGCAGAGTGTATTCCGTAACGTTCTTTCTTGCTTCGGTCTTTGACAGACACGCTTTCTCTAATCCGGCCATGTCCACCTCGCAGTCAAAATGACCTGCATTGGAAAGGATCGCGCCTTTTTTCATAGTCTCCATATGCTCTACGGTAATAGTCTTGCAGCACCCCGTTGCGCTTACAAAGAAGTCGCCCAGAGGAGCAGCTTCAGCCATAGGCATAACGTCATACCCGTCCATCTTGGCTTCTATGGCCTTGATCGGATCCACCTCTGTTACGATTACCTTCGCTCCCAAGGCGGACGCCCTCATGGCTATGCCCCTTCCGCACCAGCCGTATCCTACCACAACTACGGTCTTGGCGGCTATTATCAGGTTAGTGTTCCTCATAATGCTGTCTATGGTGGACTGTCCCGTTCCGTACCTGTTATCGAACAGGTGCTTGCAATCAGCGTCATTTACGGCAACCATAGGGAATTTAAGAACCCCTTCATCCGCCATGGCTTTCAGCCTGATGACTCCGGTGGTCGTCTCCTCACAGCCGCCCATAACCTCTTCTCCCAGGTCAGGACGCTTGCTGTGGATAAAGCTTACCAGATCAGCGCCGTCGTCGATGATAATGTTAGGCTTGTGCTCTAAACACATCTCTATATGCCTGACATATTCCTCATCGGTGGCTCCATGATAGGCGTAGACTTTGATTCCGTCATCGGCCAGAGCCGCGGCGATATCGTCTTGGGTAGAAAGAGTATTGCTCCCCGTCACCGCCATATCCGCTCCCGCGGCTGCCAAGACTTTAGAAAGATAAGCCGTCTTCGCCTCCAAGTGTACGGAGAGAGATATCTTAAGTCCCTTAAAGGGCTTCGTCACGGAATACTCCTCTTCAAGGCCTCTCAACAGGGGCATATTGTTCCTCACCCACTGAATCTTCTGATGTCCTGACGGCGCCAGGCTCATATCCCTTACTTCATACTGCTTCATAGGTATTACATCCTTTCTCTCATCGAACTATATCTATTCTACGGTAACGCTCTTTGCCAGGTTGCGCGGTTTATCGATGTCTTCTCCCTTTTCCCGCGCCACATAGTAGGCGAACAGCTGCATGGGAATTACCGAAAGAAGGGGGGTAATCTCGTCGGCACATCTGGGTATGTATATGACCTCGTTGCTCTCCGCCTCTATTCTCTCGTTGCCTTCCTTAGCGATAGAGACCACGTGAGCGAACCGAGCCTTCACCTCCACTATATTGGAGTACATTTTATCGAAGAGATGATCCTCCGTCGCCAAGGCTATGACTATGGTCTCCGGCTCCATCAAAGCGATGGTCCCGTGTTTCAGCTCCCCGGCCGCTATGGCAAAGGAATTTATGTAGGAGATCTCCTTCAGCTTAAGGGAGCCTTCATAGGATACGGCCGAATCCAGACCTCTTCCGATGAAGAACACCTGAGTCCTGTTGTAGAGGTGCTTAGCCAGATTCTCGATCTCCGGAGCCTTATCCAGAACCTTTTCCACCTTTTCCGGTATAGCCTTCAGCTCGTCCAGGATGAACCTGTAGTATTCGTCGTCTATCTTTCCCTTAAGGCTTCCCAGGTAAAGAGCGATCAGGTACATGCAGATAAGCTGAGTGGTGTACGCCTTGGTAGACGCTACCGCTATCTCCGGCCCCGCCCAGGTGTAGAAAACATCGTCAGACTCTCTGGCGACAGAGCTTCCCACCACGTTGACCACCGAAAGGACTCTCGCTCCTTTAGATTTCGCCTCTCTCAAGGCGGCCAAGGTGTCTAGGGTCTCTCCGCTCTGGCTTATGGCAATGAACAAAGTGTGTTCGTCCACCATAGGATTTCTGTATCTGAACTCAGAGGCCACGTCGACCTCCACCGTTATTCCCGCCATCTGTTCTATGGCGTATTTCCCCACCAGCCCTGCGTGATAAGCTGTTCCGCAGGCGACGATGTATATTTTATCGAAGCCGTCAAGCTCCTCTGCGGATATGGATATGCCGTCAAGCTTCACCCTGCCGTTTTCGTCTATCCTACGGGTCAGAGTCTCTCTAATGGCCTTCGGCTGCTCGAATATTTCCTTTATGGTGAAGTGCTCGTATCCCCCTTTTTCAGCGTCCTCTATGCTCCAGGTTATGTACATAGGCTCCCGCTTTATCTCCATGCCGTCGCTGTTAAATATTTTAACAGTCTCCGGAGTGCAGATAACCATCTCCCGATTTTCAACCAAGAGAATTTCCTTCACGTACTTCAGCACGGCCGGTATGTCGGAGGCTATGAAATTTCTCTTCTTTCCCAGTCCCACTATGAGGGGCGCGTCCTTCCTGTACGCCACTATCTCGTCAGGAGTATCCTCCCCTATGACGCAAATGGCGTATGCTCCTTTAAGTCTCTTTACAGCCTCCCTGACTGCGCCACGGAGATCTTCACCGTTTCTCCCGTATATTACACTTATCAGCTGAGCGATTACCTCGGTATCTGTTTCTGTGGCAAAGGTGATCCCGTATTTCTCGGTGATCTCTTCCCTCAGCTCCACGTAATTTTCCACTATGCCGTTGTGAACCACGGCGATCTTGCCGTCTGAGCTGACATGGGGGTGGGCGTTAATATCCGAGGGCGCACCGTGAGTCGCCCATCTGGTGTGACCTATTCCCGTAGTGCCTACAGGCCCGTCCTCCATCAGAAGCTTTGCCAGATTCCCTATCTTGCCCTTTTTCTTTCTGACCTGAAGCCCTTTGTCGGTGAGAACGGCAATCCCTGCGGAATCGTATCCCCTGTATTCCAGCCGCTTCAAGCCGTCGACTATGATACCTCCCGCATTTTCATGTCCTGTAAATCCAACTATTCCGCACATAGTCATTTCTCCTTTACTGACCGTATTTTTTCCTTACGAGCTCCGCCAGTCCCTCAGCCATGGATTCTATGACCCCTTCGTCCTCTCCTTCGATCATGACCCTTACCAGAGGCTCCGTTCCTGAAGGACGGATCAGGACTCTGCCGTTGCCGTCCAGAGCTTTTTCAATTTCGGCGATTTTATTCTTTATCTCTTCATCCTCACTGTAGGCCTTCTTTCCCTCTTTCGTGACCCTCGCATTGACCATCACCTGAGGGAATATCTCTATTTCGCCTGCCAGCTCCGACATTTTCTTTCCGGAGGAATAGAGAGCCTTAACCAGCTCCAGGGACGACAATAAGCCGTCTCCCGTAGTAGTCTTGTCAAGGAAGATTATGTGCCCTGACTGCTCTCCTCCTATGGCGCAGCCGCTTTTCCTCATAGCCTCCAGCACATATCTGTCTCCTACGGCCGTAACGTCTACGTCGGCTTTGAGAGTCTCTCTTACATACTTATGGAAACCCATATTGCTCATAACCGTAGCCGTCACACGGTTTTCCGCCAGCCGTCCTTCTCTCTTCATCATTGCGGCGCATATGCATATGGTTCTGTCGCCGTCTACCACGTTACCCTTCTCATCGGCGGCTATGAGCCTGTCGGCGTCGCCGTCGAAAGCAAGTCCCATGTCTGCTCCCACCTTTGTTACCACATCGCACAGCTTCTCCGGATGAGTGGAGCCGATCTCATGGTTTATATTGATACCGTCCGGTTCATTTCCTATAACTGTAACGTCGGCTCCCAGGGCGGCATAAACCTTCGGCGCCGCCATATAAGCCGCTCCGTTGGCGCAGTCTAGGACGATTTTCTTCCCCGTAAGATTTATAGGGCAGGAATCGGTGAGAAAATCCACGTAAAGCTCTGTCGCCTCCCGTGATATGTCTGCTCTGACGCCTATATTCCTTCCTTCCGCAGTCTTCAAAAGGCCTTCCTCGTCTATGAGAGCTTCGATCTCTTCCTCCACGGCGTCCTCCGGCTTAAACCCGTCTCCCTGAAAGAACTTTATGCCGTTGTATTGAAAAGGATTGTGGGAAGCCGATATGACTGCTCCGGCGGCTCCGTAATGTCTTGCCAGATAAGCCACGGCAGGAGTAGGTATCACCCCTGCGCTTAAAACGTCTCCCCCCGCGGACAGTATTCCCGCTGTAAGGGCCGCCTCCAGCATATCTCCCGATATTCTCGTATCCCGTCCGACCACGAACACAGGTCTCGGATGATCCTTGCCAAGAACCTGAGTCCCCGCCTGACCCAGCCGGAATGCCAGATCCGGCGTAAGCTCTTCGTTCGCGATTCCCCTGACGCCGTCAGTACCAAAATGCTTTCCCATATCTCTCCTCTTTTTCCTCTTATCCCGCCGTCACAGTGATGCTTTCGGGAACTACCGACACCGAAAGCTCCGAATTGCTGATGGTGACCGATATGTTAACTGTAACGGATTCTCCCTGTGTTATTCCCGTCACGTCAGCCTCTATGGTAATATCGCTGTCGGATATGCTATCCAGCTCACTGGCGGTGCCCGTAACGGTGACTGTGAATTCCATCTCCTCAATGGTGTATGAGATATCCTCCGATGTGCCGATGAGAATAATATCATCCTCGGTAAACGTGAAGGCAGCCTCTGTTTCAATTTCCCTCACCGTTACCGTTAGGGTAAGGGATCCGTTGCTCCCCGATATATATATGCCCTCCGGAAGCACAGGCACTACCTCTATCCGCGTATCTTCGGTTATATCCGTTATGTCGATGATTTCCGCTTCTATGGAATCTATATCATCCAGCAGACCGGCTTTGCCGCAGATTACGATCTCCTCAGGACCTGTCCACGTCCTCTCCAGATCGTCATCGCTTTCATCTGTAACCTGAATATCCAAGGACACCGTCTTACTGTATGCCATAAAGGCAGTAACCGTAACAGATGACTGGCTGAGCCTTACGTTCTCCACCTGTATTCCGGATTCATCCACAGCTATCAAAGCGCAGGAGATCTCCGATTCCTCATCTCCTACTCTGGTGATTTCTATAGTCCCCCGCGCCGCATCGACCATGTTCACCAAGGACTCGGCGCCTCTTACGGTGACCGTATCCTGGCTGACCGATGTTGTCATCACCTCGCTGCCTTCGTCCGTATCCCCTGTATAGACTATATCCACATCTACCTCAGCGGTAGTGAGCAGTTCCACTTTCACTACCACCCTGCTCACCGATCTCTGCTCGATATCTATGCCGTCCGGAACATATATATCGATAGTGAATTCGTTCTCCCCTTCCAGGGCGTTGGAAAGATCCACTATGGCGCTTATATCGTCGTTACTCAGCTTGCTTATATCGGATCTGCTCCCCGAAAGAAGAAGATCGACGGATTCCACGCTGCACGAGCTAACGGCAAGTCCCTTGTTCTCCAGAACCTCCGTGTTAGTTAAGGTGACGGGTATCCCTGTGAACCTGCTCTGAGCCGTAGGATTTATAGAGCCTATTACGTACGCCCACAAAAGGGTCGCGCATATTATGGCTATGACCATGTTTATCTTTTTATTTTCAAACATTTTTATTCCTCCCGAATTTACCTACGATACGTCCGATACCCGCAGTCTCGTCCGATACGCTCGGGATATAAAGGTTCAGCAGCAGCTTTTCCACCATCTTGGAATCCAGGAATCTGGTCAGCTTCCCTGATGCCGCATAGGACACCACGCCGGTTTCTTCGCTGACTATGAGGGTTATGGCGTCGGAATTTTCGGTTATGCCTATTCCTGCTCTGTGTCTCGTCCCCAGCTCCTTATTAAGATCCTTATTCTGGGTCAAAGGCAGCACACATCCTGCCGCGTAGATTTTATCTCCCCTTATTATCACCGCTCCGTCGTGGAGGGGCGCTCCTTCGTAAAAGATATTTTCAAGGAGCTGGGCCGATATATCTCCGTTGATCTCTGTACCTGTCTCCGCTATATCAGTAAGTGAAACCTCTTTCTCTATGACTATTAAGGCTCCCGTCCTGGTCTCTGAAAAATTCCGGAGGGCCTCCACAAATTCGTCAGTTATCTTCTTCGCCTTTTCCTTATCCACCTGGTTGAAAGGGGTCATCATCAGCTTGCTCCGGCCCACGTGCTCCAGTCCTCTTCTGAGCTCAGGCTGGAATATGATTATCAGGGCCAAGATACCTATGTTCAAGAAGGTTTTGAGAAGCCAGTTGAGGGTGTAAAGGTGCAGAAGATCCGATAAAAAAAAGGCGACCAAAAGCACCAGCAGCCCCTTTACCAGCTGCTGCGCTCTGGTCTCCTGTATAAATCCCAATATCTTATATATAATAAAAGCGATTACCGCTATATCGAGAATGTCAAATATACCGATGCTGGAAACTATATTATCCAAAAAGTCACTCATACCGTCACTTCCTTCCGAAAAAGTACCAGACCTATTGTACCAAATTTATATGTCATTTTCAACGGTAGAGCCATCCCTTTTACATCCGTTTAGATGTGAATTTTATGAAGCTATGAAACCGCTTAAAAACCTCCCTTGGGCAACGTCCCGTGCTTATTAGGCTGTAAAAAATGTAAATCGTATGATGTAACCCGTTGTGTGGCGGGTTACACTGTTTTCGTTTTATGCGGTGATTCGCCTTTACTTATCACACCCCTCGTCTGCCCGCTGTACCGTAGACACGCCTGTTTCACCAACGGCGGCTACTGTGACTTCAGCCTGAAGCTAGGTGCGCGGCTATTGCCTTACTGACTGCCGGTATTTACACAGGGGAAAGGCTATCAATAAGAACATACAGAAACAGCTCACCCGCATCCGAGAACATTGCCTCATGTAAAAATGTCCCTGCATTTTATGATTTGATTCAACTTTTTATTGATTTCAATCAGTTCTTCTTTTGTCAATGTGCTGCCGGAAACGCCGATGAGTTTTAATAAGCGCAACAGTGAATAAGATTCCATCATAGACAGTAAACTCATAATCTGTTCTTCCGAAACAGGCTGAGCTTCCTTTTCCCCATCTTCGCCCGTTTTTAAGAGTATCTGACGCAGGAGCACCATAATTAAGGAAGCGGCTTCTTCTGACTGCATAATATCCCCGATCTTGTCGTTCAAAGAAAAGCGGCCGTCCGGAGCGGAGAGGTCGAACCAGT
>CAYTYN010000048.1:0-8964 GCA_964442135.1 uncultured Oscillospiraceae bacterium | reverse complement strand
CGCCGGACCTGCCCCGATGACCGCGATTTTCTGTTCAAACTGTTTTCCCTCATGATTTTCACAGAGCGGAACATAGCGGTGTTCTTCATGGAGCTCTTTCTCCGCGATAAACTTCTTGATTTCGTCGATAGCGACCGCTTCATCGACAGTTCCTCTCGTGCACGCATCCTCGCAGCGCCGGTTGCAGATCGCGCCGCACACAGCCGGAAACGGATTGTCCTGCTTGATAAGCCTCAGGGCGTCCATATATCTGCCCTCCGCCGCCATCCCGACGTATCCCTGCACCGCAAGATGAGCCGGACAGGCGGTCTTGCACGGCGATGTTCCCGTCTCGTAACAGTTGATCTTGGCATGATCCCTGTAATCCGGGTCCCATTTGTCTCTTCCCCACTTCTCCGTATCCGGAAGGAGCGCTTTCGGATATTCGATCTCGCCGTCCTTCGTACACAGCTTTTGTCCCAGCTTCGCCGCGCCCACAGGACAGACCTCGGCGCATTTTCCGCAGGCAAAGCATTTTTCCTTCTCCACGTGCGCTCTGTATGCAGAGCGAGACATGTTCGGAGTATTGAAGAGCTGGGATGTCCTGAGACCGTTGCACACGCCGGGCGCACAGTTACAGATGGCAAAGATTTTCTCCTCGCCGTCAATGTTGGTGATCTGGTGTACAAACCCGTTTCTCTCGGACCTCTCCAGTATCTCCATCACTTCGTCAAAATCTATGGGCCGTCCTTTGCCCGTCTCGACGATATAATCCGCCATATCGCCCACGCCGATACACAGGTCTCCCTCGATCTCCCCGCATCCCTCGTTGCGGATCCTCTGCTGCCGGCGGCAGGAACAGGCGCCGACCGCATATTTGTCCTGATACTTCTTCAGCCAGTGGGAGATATGCTCCACACTCGCCGACTGCTGCTGCGCCGGTATCGCTTTCTCTACGGGAATTACATGCATGCCGATGCCGGAACCGCCGGGCGGCACCATGGGCGTCACTTTCTCGAGAGGCAGACGGGACATGTTTTCAAAAAAGTCCGCCAGTATCGGATGCTCTTCACACTGCTTCTTGTTCATCACCATGAATTCCGCACATCCCGGCACAAACATCGGAAGCACATACTGCTTATGCCTGTCCTCATTTTCCCAGTTATACTCGATCATGCCGATGACGGACATCTCATCCAGCAGCTGCTGAACTCTCTCTTTGTCCTTTCCCGACTTCTTCGCAATCTGCTCCAATGTCATCGGTTTCCTGACTTTCATGGACAGACACAATTCCGCCATCTCATCGGTGAGCACCTCCGCCAATCCCCAGTACTCGGGGTCGTCCACTGTTACCTTGTGCCCGATCCGGTCTGTGATCATCTGCCCCAGTTTCAGAATCGGCTTTCTCGCTTCACTCATTTGCTCGCCTCCTTCCATTCCTTTACCTGATCTCTTATCCATCCGTACCATTCCTCCATTCCTTCCCCTGTCTTCGCCGAGACCGGAATGATCTTCATCTCCGGATTCAGACGCAGCGCCCGCTCTCTGCATGCCTTAAAGTCGAAATCAAAGCAGGACAAGGCGTCGATCTTGTTGATCAGCAGGCAGTGGGACACTTGGAACATGAGCGGATATTTCAGCGGTTTGTCGTCTCCCTCCGGCACGCTCAGAATCATGACATTCTTCACCGCTCCCGTGTCAAACTCCGCCGGACAAACGAGATTCCCTACATTTTCCAATATGGCAAGATCGATATCCTCTGTTCCCAGTTCTTCCAGTCCCTGCCTTGTCATATCCGCGTCCAGATGGCACATGCCTCCGGTATGCAGCTGGATCACTTTAGCTCCGGTCTCGCTGATGGCGTCCGCGTCCACGGCGCTGTCGATATCCGCCTCCATGACGCCGATCCGCATCTCGCCCTTTAACGCATCGATGGTCCTCTTAAGGGTAGTCGTCTTTCCGCCGCCGGGCGACGACATAAGGTTAATAAGAAACGTCCCGTCTTCTTTCAGCTCTTTTCTTACCTTCTCCGCCTCCTGATCATTGTCGTCAAAGATTCTCTTCTTGATCTCATAAACCTTGTACATTATCCGCCTCCTCACCGGTCATGGTTAACTCCGTTTACTCAGGATTTCATGCTGTTCATACCGTCAGTCCCCGTATCAGCAGATTTATGGCGATCTTCACCTGAAGGCTCAGCTCCACCTGCCTGTCCAGCTCCATCATGCTTCCGTTCCACGCAAAACGCTTCATCACGCCAAACATGGTATGCGCAAGGGAGTAGCAGACTTCATTGGGGGACCACTCAAAAGAAAGGGTCCCGTCCCGTAAGCCCTTCTCCAGAGCATCCGTTACTCTCGGCTTCATGCTCATAATGCTCTCTTCATAGTCGGCAAGCTGTTCCATATCGATCTCATATCTGCGCACGAACACTTCAAACTCCTGCAGGTATTTAAGAAAGGCCCTTTCCCGCTCAAATATTACGATGAGGGCGTCCATGATACACTCGAGCTGTTCCCGTCCGGACATCTCCGAATAGCCTTTTATGTCCGTAACATTCAGATACCGGTCCGCAAGCTTCTTCCAGTATGCCGCGCCGCTCTGGATCGCAAGCCGGGCTTTCGTCTCGTAATAGCGGTAGATGGTGGCGCTCCCGACTCCTGCCCGCTCTGCGATCTCGTTAATCGACGTCTCCTCCAATCCTTTTTCACAGAAAAGCTCTATCGCTGCTTCAAGGATTTTCTGCGCACGGTACTGTGTCCCGCGCGCCCGCGCCGCAGACTTTTTCATTTTCGCACTCCTCCCAATATTCACTTTTGATAGTCATACTATCACATTTGTATGTCTTAGTCAATGCTTCGGGATTATACCTGTCTTTTGGATTCAGTACCACCTTGAACCTTGCAACGATGGTAAGGCACTAAAAAACGAGGTCAAAAATGGCCTGCCTTGTTCCATTTCTGCCTCGATTTTATCAAGGTGAAGGGCGTTTCGCCCCTCAGCCTTCCGATTTCCTCTTATGCGATCTCCAGAGCTATTTCCATCATCTGGGTGAAGGTGGTCTGTCTTTCAGCTGATGACAGTTCCTCTCCCGTTACAATGTGATCCGAAATGGTGCATATGCAAAGGGCGTTTTTTCCTGCTCTCGCCGCTTCCATGTAGAGGGCCGCAGATTCCATCTCCACCGCCAGCACGCCCATCTTCTGCCAGTCTAGGGAGCCTCCCACGTCGTGATAGAATACGTCTGATGAAACCATATTACCCACCTTGAACCTGACGCCTTCCATGGCTTCGGCGGCTTTAACCCCTTTGGCCAAAAGCTCGTAGGAAGCTATGGGCGCGAAATTTCCCGGCAAGCCGAACTGCTTCTGGAAATTGGAATCGGTGCAGGCTCCCATTCCGAAAACTAAGTCTCTCACCTTCAGATCGGGGGAGATGGCGCCGGCAGAGCCGACTCTTATTATGTTCTTCACGTCGTAAAAGTTAAAGAGCTCATGAGAATAGATACCGATGGCAGGCATTCCCATTCCGGAAGCCATTACGGAAACTCTCTTTCCCTTGTACGTTCCCGTGTAGCCGTTGACTCCCCTTACGTTGTTGACCAATACCGGGTTCTCGAAGAAGGTCTCTGCGATGAACTTAGATCTGAGGGGATCGCCGGGCATCAGGACAGTATCGGCAAAATCGCCTTTCTTTGCTTCAATGTGTGGAGTAGGTATCATGTTAACATCTCCTTTCGGTCAAATAAGGCGCATACAGCATAATTCGCAGCATGCGCCCTGTTCTCATTATCTATTAAATCCTTACTCAGCAGCTGCTGCCGATTCAGAAGCTTCGGCTTTCTTAGGGGCCGGTTTCTTTACGCGCATGTTCAGAATGGCTCCCGTAGGACATTCCTTAGCGCACAATCCGCAGTTCCTGCACTTCTCCGGCTCGATAAAGGCAAGACTGTCCTTAATCCGTATGGCGTTGAACTTACATACCTTGGAGCACTTTCTGCATCCAACGCATCCGTTGGAGCATGACTTTCTGGTATCAGCAGCCTTTGCGGTGGAGTGGCACTGTACCACTACCAGATTCTTAGCCGGCGATATTCTTATGAGCTTGTTAGGGCATGCTCTCGCACATGCTCCGCAAGCCACGCAGTTGTCTCTGTTAACTACCGCTACGCCGTCGCATATGCTGATGGCGTCGAACTCGCACGCGGCCACGCAGTCGCCTAATCCCATACATCCGTAAGGGCACCTGTTCACGCCGCCGAAGAACCTCTTCGCCGCCGCACAGGTTTTAAGACCTGTGTACTCCATGAGAGGCTTAGCAGCCTCACGGGTTCCGTTACACATTACAACAGCCACTTCTTTTTCGGCAGCCTCCGCCGTAACTCCCAATATCTCCGCTAAGGCAGCGACTACGTCGGGGCCGCCGGCAGTACATTTATTACACGGAATCGAATTGTCCTCCACCAAAGCGTTAGCGTAATCGTCGCATCCCGCGTATCCGCATCCGCCGCAGTTAGCGCCCGGGAGCTGCTCCCTGAGCAGGGTGAAGGTTTCGTCCACAGGTACGAAGAACACCTTGGAAGCGAGGGTAAGTATGCCCGCACAAACGAAGCCGATTAATACTACTATGAGCACAGGCAGCAAAATCGTCATTTATCTCCGCCTCCTTTCTTACTGGAACATTCCGCTGAAGCCCACAAAGCTTACAGAAAGAATCGCCGCAGTGATAAGTGTTATGGGAAGACCTCTGAACGGTACAGGAACACATTCCTCCTGACCCTCCAGCTTGCCTCTGACTCCGGCCATGAGGATCATAGCCAGCAGGAACCCGATTCCGGCGCCTAAGGCGTTGAAAAGGGACAGCACGTATCCGTATCCATCGTCTATGTTGGATATACAAACGCCGAGAACCGTACAGTTGGTGGTGATGAGAGGAAGGTATATTCCGAGAGCCTTGTGAAGGGAAGGTATATACTTTTTCAGCATCATTTCGATGAGCTGTACCAGGGCGGCGATTACCAGGATGAATACTACGGTCTGCAAATATCCTATGTCGAAATAGTTAAGAACCTGCTGTATCGGCCATGTAGCCGCTGTGGCGACCACCATTACGAATATAACGGCGATGCCCATACCTACAGCTGAATCCAGCTTTTTAGATACTCCGAGGAACGGGCAGATACCCAGAAACTGAGAGAGTACGTAGTTGTTTACCAGTATCATGCTCATTACTGTGGTCAATATTAGCATGCTTCGTCAGCTCCTTTCCCGCTTTCGGCGTTCTTTATTTCTTTTCTTTCTTCTCCGCAGGTCGAAGCAAGGGCGCAGCCCTCACAGCCTGCATTTCTAACCGGCTTATCCTTCTTTATAACGTTCACTACGGCAACCAGGATAGCGAACGTGAAGAATCCGCCGGGAGCAAGACTGAAGATTCCCATTCCCGGAACTATGTCGGTGAGCACCTCGTATCCGAAAAGCGTGCCGGAGCCGAAGAACTCCCTGATGAGACCCATACACCCTAGGGCCAATGTGAAGCCTATTCCCATTCCGATACCGTCCAGAGCGGAATCGACTACGGTGTTCTTGTTTGCAAAGGCCTCTGCTCTTCCCAGGATGATACAGTTAACCACTATGAGCGGTATGTACAGTCCCAGAGAAGCGTAGAGGGAAGGCACGAAGGCCTGAAGCATCATCTGCACTATGGTTACGAATCCGGCGATAACCACGATGTAGCACGGGATTCTTACTTTATCGGGAATTATCTTCCTGAGCATTGAAATTACTATATTGGAGCAGATCAATACCGCTGTGGCTGAAATGCCCATTCCTATACCGTTTATAGCTGTAGACGATGTGGCAAGCGCCGGGCAGGTTCCCAGTACCAGAACCAGTACAGGGTTTTCCTTTATTATGCCTCTGGTCAGTATGGTAAGCTTGCCGGTTTTATTTTCTCCCATTACAGAACACCTCCCATCTGCTGGAACTGCTGAAGAGCACAGTATACTCCGTAATGAATGGCATTGGAGGAGACGGAGGCTCCGCTGACGTAATCTACCTGTGAATCCTCCTTAGCGCTGATGGAGTCAAGGGAAGTCAGTCCAATGTACTGAGACAGATAATCATCTGTCATGGCCTTAGTTCCAAGACCCGGCGTATCGCCGTGAGACGTTATGGTGACTCCCGTCACTTCGCCGCCGGAATTTACCCCCACCATCGCTGTGAGAGCGCCTCCGAATGAATTGGTCTGCACTGTAACCACGATACCTGCTCCGTTATCCGCAACATAACATTCGCTTACGTAGACCTTACCCTCTTCCGCTACGTAAAGTGCGCCGTCGTACTCAGTGAAGGAATCCGCATCGGCGAGAAGCTCCTGTCTGTTATTGTCCGCCGTCTCCCTTTCACTTTCGATAATTATCGGGTTAGTGACACCGTATGAAACTGCCAGCCCCGCAGTAACTACCAGACAGATCGCCACCAGAACCAGTACGGGTGCAACGTATTCTTTAAACGCGTAACTATTTTTCATTTTTCTTTGCACCTCCGTAAGTTATCTTCAGGCACAGGTTATCGATGTGTGGAGTGAGTATGTTCATGAGAAGTATGGAGAAGGATACTCCTTCCGGATAAGATCCCCAAAGTCTGATGACCATGGTCAAGAACCCGCATCCGATACCCATTATTACCTTTCCGAGAGGCATGATGGGGGAAGTTACGTAATCAGTGGCCATGAAGAAGGCTCCCAGCATAACCCCGCCTGCAAAGATATGGAATACCGCCATGTGGAGAGCTGAGTAATCGCCTCCTACTATCGCATAATAGATGAACGCGAGAACAAAGACAGTTCCGATAAAGCATGCCGGAATTATAGGCGATATTATCTTCTTCCAGATGAGGAACAACCCGCCTATGATGAGGGCAAAGGAGCTTACCTCACCCATGGATCCTCCGATAAACCCGAGGAACATCTCCATGTTGGCAGGTAGCTCTCCGCCGCCTTCCTTCAGGATTCCCAGAGGGGTGGCGCCGGTAGCCGCGTCCACTGTAGAAACGGACGGCGTAGGCCATGTAGTCATCTCTGTGGCGAAGGATATGAAGAGAACTATTCTGGCTGTGATGGCCGGATTAGCGAAGTTCTTTCCAAGTCCTCCGAAAAGCTGCTTAACGATTACGATAGCTACGAAACAGCCGATTACAGCCATCCAGTAGGGAAAACCGGAAGGCACGTTGAACGCTATAAGAGCACCTGTAACCGCGGAGCTCAGATCTCCCACAGTCTGAGGCTTATGCATGAGCTTATTATACGCCCACTCGAAGAACATGCTGGCGGCTATGCAGATTAAGGTCAGAACTATAACGTTCACTCCGAATATATATATGCTTACTGCGAAGGAAGGCGCCAGTGCTATGAGGACCATGAGCATGGTCTTGCTGGTATCCATATTCGTCACCAGATGAGGGGACGGGGATACCGCCAAATTGCTGTAATAGGTTTTATTATCCATTATTTTACTCCGGCCTCCTTTACAACAGCTTTACCGAGCTGGTTCATAAAGCTCAAAGGTCTTCTGGCAGGACATACGAAAGAACAGCTTCCGCATTCCATGCACTCCATCACCTGAAGCCTGCTGAGTTCTTCAGCGTCTCTTCTCTCATATGCCGCAGACAGGGCGGTAGGAAGAAGATTAAACGGACAGGCCTTATGGCATCTTCCGCAGTTAATGCACGCGGTTTCTTCGGGAAGATAAGCCTTTTCCTTAGAGAATGCCAAGATAGCGTTATTATTCTTCACGATAGGCATTTCGTCGGAGAATACGGCTCTTCCCATCATCGGACCGCCCATCAGTATCTTCTTGGGTTCAGCCTTATATCCGTCGCAGAACCGGATAACGTCGTGGATAAGGGTGCCTATAGGCGCCATAACGTTCTTCGGCGTCTCCACAGCGTCTCCGTCTACGGTTATTCTCTTGCTAACCAGAGGAATTCCGTCCTTGAAGTACCGGCCCACAAAGGCGACAGACGTTACGTTGGACAGGATCACTCCCAGATCCGCAGGCAGGACTCCGGCAGCCATGCGCTTTCCGGTAATCTCATAAATCATGACACGCTCGGCTCCCTTAGGATATCTGTCCTGAAGGGTGAAGGTATGCATGTTGGTCAGGCCCTGCTCAGCAAACATCATATCGAACTTGGCTATGGCGTCAGGCTTATTGGCCTCAATACCTATATAGGCCTCCTCCAGACCGATGTACTTCATGATCAGCTTCATGCCGTCGATGATGTTCTGAGTATCCTCCAGCATTCCTCTGTGGTCGGAGGTGATAAACGGCTCACACTCCGCACCGTTGACTATGAGGGTGTGCACCTCATCCAGGTTCTTAGGGTTGTATTTAATGTGGGTCGGGAATGCCGCGCCGCCGAGACCTACGAGGCCGCTTTCCCTGACGGCCTTTACGAATCCGTCCAGATCCTTAGGCATCTCAGGAGCCTTGATGCCCTCCCATAGCTCCTGTTTCTTGTCAGTTTCAATAACCACGAGAGTATCGTCTCCGGATACGGCGTTACGCTGGGTTTCAATTCTGACCACGGTACCCGATACACTTGAATGAATCGGAGCGCTTACAAAAGCATCGGTGCCGCCGATAATCTGTCCGACCTTGACGGCGTCGCCTTTTCCCACGAGGGGATTACAGGGGGCGCCAATATGCTGCGACATTGAAATTTTAACCACGTCAGGTATCGGCATAATTTCAGTTTCGCAGTCGGCCGTATTCTTATAATGTCCGGCGTCGATACTATGTAAATGCCTAGCATTTAAGCTCATATCTGAAACCTTCCTTTCTAAAAAATGTCAAATGCTCATACAGAAGGTATTATACTATACGGGGGTTCAAAAATCATCAGTAAATTGACGTAATTTTCCCCGCTTATAGGCTTCAGCACCGTGAAATGAAAAAGGCAGAGGAAAGTCCTCTGCCTGAAGCGC
>CAYTYN010000047.1:0-9526 GCA_964442135.1 uncultured Oscillospiraceae bacterium | reverse complement strand
ATACCATAAGATGAGAAAAAAGTAAACGTTTGTTCGCAAAGTATATTAGTTTGTGTTCGGAGTTTGTGCTCAGACAGGGCCGCATTCAGGTCAATCCTTGACATGGGCATTTTTCTGTGATAGGATAGAGTCCGGCTAAGGATATTTTTTACCGGAAAGAGTGGGAAAACCCACTCTTTCAGTTTTGTACGGGGGACCATTTAATGGCGAAGGTTAAGATTATCGATTATACCCGGGAGGCTCTGTCGGATTTTCTGAAGGAAAACGGACTCGAGCTGTATGACTGCGAGTACGTAAAAGAGGGTAGAGACAGATTCCTGAGAGTATACATAGACAGAGAGCAGACCGGCGATGAGGAAAGGTACGTCGGTACCGACGACTGCGAGCTGGTCAGCAGGTATCTGAGCGATAGGCTGGATGAAGACGATCCGGTGGAGGAAAACTACTATCTGGAGGTTTCATCACCGGGCATGGATAGGAAACTCACCAGACCCGAGCATTTTTGCAGGTATACGGGAAGACAGGTAGACGTAAAGCTGTATAAAGCCCTTGACGGAAAGAAGCAATTTTCATGCGAGCTCGCAGGCTTTGACGGCAGCAGGATCAGGGTCATAACTGAGGAGGGGAAGGAAATGGACTTAGACCCGAATCAGATAGCCAAGGTAAGCCTTTCAGTGGTTTTTTAGACTAAGCATCCGGTGATATGTCAAGAGAGGAATAAGCTGTCTTTCTTGATTACAAGCTTATTATACGAGGAGGTAAGAAAATGAACAGAGAGTTTATCGAGGCTATCGACGAACTTGAAAAGGAAAAGCACATATCTAAAGACATCCTTTTCGAAGCTATTGAGACGGCCCTGGTATCGGCGTATAAGAAGAACTACGGAACGAGTCAGAACGTCCGTGTGGATATAAATCGGGAAACCGGTGATCTCGCCGTGCTCATGAGGCTTGAGGTAGTCGGCGAGGTGGAAGATGATATGACGGAGATATCTCTTGCAGAGGCTCAGGAGATCGACCCGAGATACGAGAGCGGAGACTTCATAGAGTTTCAGGTGACCCCGGGTGATTTCGGACGGATCGCCGCCCAGACCGCTAAGCAGGTGGTGGTTCAGAGGATAAGAGAAGCTGAGAGAGGAATGGTCTTCGACGACTTCATAACCCGTCAGGGAGAGATAATAACCGGTATCGTCCAGAGGCGGAGCGGTGAAACTCTCTTCGTAGACGTGGGAAGGACGGAGGGTATTCTGCCGACCAACGAGCAGGTGCGAGGAGAGCGTTACGAGATAAACCAGAGGATCAAGGCGTACATTATGGACGTTAAAAAGACCACCAAGGGACCCCAGGTTTTCCTCTCCAGATCCCATCCGGGACTGGTTAAGCGACTGTTCGAGCTGGAGGTGCCTGAGATAGCCGACGGCACGGTGGAGATAAAAGGAGTAGCCAGAGAGGCCGGATCCAGAACTAAAATCGCCGTATATACGGAATTTGAGAATGTAGATCCTGTAGGAGCCTGCGTAGGGACGAGAGGAAGAAGGGTTCAGGCCATAGTTGACGAGCTTAGCGGAGAAAAGATAGATATAATACCGTGGAGCGATATCCCTGAAGAACTGATCGCCAACGTTTTAAGTCCGGCAAAGGTGGAAAGGGTAGTGATAGCAGACGGGGAAAAGGTGGCGACGGCCATAGTACCGGATTTCCAGCTGTCCCTTGCCATCGGCCGTGAAGGGCAGAACGTAAGGCTTGCCGCCAAAGTGAGCGGATGGAAGATAGACATAAAGAGCCAGAGCCAGTACGAGGAGAGCTTGGAGGAATTGATTGAATACGAGAACGACTTGGAAGAAGATCTTGAAGAAGATATAGCCGGTAAAGAAGATGAAACCGAAGGAACGGAGGAAGCTTCTGAGAGCGCATCAGACAGCGCGTCGGAGGACGCCGGGGATCCGGAGGTGACGGAAGTTGAAGAAGACTAATATACCCATGAGGCGCTGCATAGGGTGCATGGAGTCTAAGCCGAAGAAGGAGCTCATAAGGGTTGCGTACTTTGAGGGAAAGCTCTCCCTGGACGAGACCGGCAGAGCCAAAGGCAGAGGAGCATACCTGTGCAGAGACCCTGAGTGCTTCGATAAGGCTGAAAAGCGCAAAGCCTTTAACAGGGCATTCCGATCCGATATAGACAGAAAGGATATAGAGGCTGTCATGGAGGAGATAAGGAATGAACAGAAGTAAGCTGGAAAGCTACATGGGGTTCGCCGCCAGATCGGGGAATATGGTGACAGGCTATAACACTTGTCTGCTGATGATGAAGAAAAGGCAGATAAAGCTTTTGATAATAGCCTCGGACTTATCGGAAAATACGAAGAAAAAAATGCTGACTCGAAGTTCAGCCGGCAGTGTAAGATACAGGATCTTCGCCGACGCGGAAAGCCTGTCCTCTATGACGGGTAAGAAGGGGAAGGGCATATTCGGAATAACGGACACGCATTTTGCGGAGATCATAGAAGAGGAGATTGACCGTATTCAATCAGAAAGGGAGGTGTTCTAATGGCTATGAAGGTATATGAGCTTGCCAGGGAAATGAACCTGAACAGCAAGGACATTTTGGAGCGCGCAGAACGGCGGGGCATCGATGTGAAAAGCCACATGAGCGTGCTGTCCGATTCAGATATAAAGAAAATAAAAGAGGAGCCTAGGGCCCAGTCCAAACAAAATCAAGGACCGGGAGTCAGACCCGCCGCCTCCTCCGCATCAAGACCGGGAAGGAGACCGCCTATAGGAAGACCTATTGTGGACAATGATTACCTGGAAAACAAACACAAGAAGAAAGAGGAGAAGCCCGGGGAAAAGGAACAGAAAAGCGCCGAGCCTGTGAAGACTGCTCCCGTAGAAAACGGGACTGCCGAGAAAGCCGAGAGCAAGGCCGCCGAGAAGAAGCCTGAAAGACCTAAGGGAGAAAGCAAGAAAAGCGACAGGCCGAAGGCTGAAAAACCGAAGGCTGAAAAGACTGAAAAACCGAAGGCTGAGAAGGCGGATAAGATTAAAACCGGAGCTGATGCTGAGGCCGGCGCTGACGCGAAGAGGACACCGATTCCGTCTATACCGGGAAGGCAGACCTTGAAGATAATAACAAGAGCCGAAGACGTCAAGGCCGAAGAAGAGGCGAGAGAGGCGGCGAGAAAAGCCCGTACCGCAGAGCAGGCCGCCGAAAAGAAGAATAAGAAGACGGCGGACAAAGGCCGGGTGAGAAAAAGTGAATCCGGCGGACAGAAGGGCGGAAGGAAGTCTGATAGAGCAGACAGAACTGACAGAGGTGAAAGATCCAGAGAAGGAAGAGACAGAAAGGATGAACGCCAGAACAGAAGAGGACCGGCTCCGAGGAGAGAGCAGCCTGCGGCTTCTGCAAAGGATGATTCCAGAGGAGAACATTCAGGTCGAGCAGATAGGAAGAAGCAACACGACAAGCACGAAAAGGACAAGGGAAGGAATAAGTTCGAGAAATTCGAGAAGAAGTCACTGGAGAAGCAGACGAGAAAGAAGCACGTTAAAGCAAAGCCTGTTCATAACGAGCCGGAGATGGAAGCAGAACCGCTTCCTGAAGGAACAGTAGTAATTAACGTACCTATCACCGTGGCAGGATTATGCGAACAGACTGAGGTGTCCACTTCTAAGGTGATTATGACCCTGATGAAGCTGGGTATAATGGCAAATATAAACCAGACCATAGACGAGGACACCGTAATGGTACTCGCCGAGGAGCTGGGAATTTCCGTCGCCATAGGAAAGGTAGAGGAGGTGAAGGACGAAGGCCTGGAGCTCTTTGAGGACAGGGAGCAGGATTTGAAGCCGAGACCTCCGATCATCACCGTAATGGGTCACGTGGATCACGGAAAGACCTCCCTCCTGGACGCCATAAGGAAGACCAACGTGACGGCGTCGGAATCGGGAGGTATCACTCAGCATATAGGAGCGTCAGAGGTAAGCATCAACGGACAGAAGATCGTGTTCCTCGATACGCCGGGACATGAAGCGTTTACCGCCATGCGTGCAAGGGGCGCTCACGTCACCGATATCGCCGTACTGGTAGTAGCGGCCGACGACAGTGTTAAGCCACAGACAGTGGAATCCATAAGCCACGCCAAGGCCGCGGGAGTTCCGATCATCGTGGCTATAAACAAGATGGATAAGCCCGGCGCCAATCCGGACAAGGTAAAGCAGGATCTGACGGAGCACGGACTCCTGGTGGAAGACTGGGGCGGCGACGTAATCAGCGTCCCTGTGTCGGCGAAGACAGGAGAGGGCATAGTGAACCTGCTGGAGATGATACTTCTCCAGGCGGAGATGATGGAGCTGAGAGCCAATCCGGACAGACTGGCTATGGGCTCTGTTATCGAAGCCAGACTGGATAAGGCAAAGGGTTCGGTAGCGAGTCTGCTGATAACCAACGGCACCCTTCATTCGGGTCAGAGCATAGTGGCCGGAACCTGTTCAGGAAAGATCAGGCTCATGACCGACTCCAAGGGCAAGACCATTAAAAAGGCCGGCCCGGCCACTGCGGTGGAAGTGCTGGGACTTACAGATGTTCCGCAGGCAGGAGATGAGTTTAACGCCGTAAAGGAAGACAGGATAGCCAGAGAGATAGCGGAGCACAGGAAAGAAAAGCTGAGAGAGGAAGTGCTGGCCAAGAACGCCAGCACCACCTTGGAGCAGCTGTTCAGCCAGATACAGGACGGCGAAGTGAAGGAGCTGAACCTGATAATAAAGGGCGATGTTCAAGGATCTGTGGGAGCCCTCGTAGCTTCCCTTGAAAAGCTGAACAACGAAAACGTAAAGGTCAATATAATACATACAGGAGTAGGTACTGTAACGGAATCAGACGTAATGCTGGCAGGCACCTCAGGCTCTGTTATAATAGGATTTAACGTAAGACCGAGCACGGCCGTGCAGACTATGGCTGACAGGGAGAACATTCAGATCAGAACCTACAGAGTGATTTACGATGTAATAGACGATGTGGATAACGCCATGAAGGGCATGCTCGATCCTGAATTCAGGGAAGAAATCCTTGGAAAGGCTGAAATCAGGAACACCTTTAAGGTTCCGGGAGTCGGCATAGTAGGAGGCGCTTACGTAACTGAAGGCAGGATAGTGAGAAATGCCGATGTTAGACTGGTAAGGGACGGAATAGTTATTCATGAAGGAAAGATATCGTCACTGAAAAGGTTTAAGGACGACGCCAAAGAGGTGGCGAGCGGATATGAATGCGGCATAGGCATAGAAAATTACAATGATATCAAGGAAGGTGATATAATCGAGTGCATCCACATGGTGGAGATCGAACGCAAGTAAAAAGAGCGGGAAAGACCGGCTGCCGGAGGGAGCAATGCTCAGGTACCGGACGTTTCCCGAGAAAGGCTGAAATATGATTTTTTATTTTACTGCTACGGGAAACTCAAAATATGCCGCGGAGATGCTGAAAGACGCTTTCTCAACAGAGATGATAGACATGGTTCGGGCATTGAAAAATGAAAGCCTTGAATATGCCGTCGCCGAGGGTGAGACGGTTGTCTTCGTCTTCCCCGTATATTATTACGACGTTCCTAAGATCGTCAGAGAGTTCATAGACAAGGTGAAATTTAACGGGGGCGAGCCTGTGTTTTGCGCCATAGGAACCTGCGGCTCCTCATCCGGAAGATGCGACAGAACCATGGCTAAGCTGATAAAGAGAAAGGGATATGTGTTTAAGGCCTTCTACGAAGCGGCAATGCCGGAAAACTATATCGCCATGTTCAAGGCGCCTCTTCCGGAGGAGCAGATAATGATCCTCAGAAGATCCGACAAGACCCTTCGCGACATCATAAACGATATCACCTTCGAGTTCAGAATGGGAAAGAAATCCGGAATATTGGCGAGAACGGGAGCCATGCTCGCTCAGCTGGTGTATAGACGGGGCAGACCGACGAAGAAGTTCTATGGAGACGATAGCTGTATAGGCTGCGGTTTGTGCCGGAGCCTGTGTCCCTTCGACGTCATAAGGATCGCAGAGGAGGGAAAACCGGAATGGACTGAAAAGAGGTGCGCCCACTGCATGGCATGTATAAACAGGTGTCCGAAGCAGGCTATACAGTACGGAAAGAGCACGAAGAATAAAATCAGGTTCATCAATCCTTCGCTGAAATAAGGAGAGTGGGAGATTAATATGGGAAAGGGATACAGAACAGGTAGACTGGGAGAAGAAATAAAAAAGATAATCAGCTCTATGCTGCTCTCAGGGATCAAGGATCCCAGGCTGCAGGAGACGATGATGAGCGTATCGGATGTGGAAGTGACAGGAGACGGAAGCTACGCTACGTGCTACATCACGGTTCTGGGAGACCCTGCCCGAACCGAGGAGGAGAGAGCTTCGAAGGAAAAGGAAATCCTGGATGGACTGAACAGCGCTAAGGGGCTTCTCCGAAGGGAAGTGAGCCGGAACGTGAGGCTTCGCCACACGCCGGAGCTGATCTTCAGGATAGACAATTCCATGGAGTACGGCAGGCATATATCCGATATTATCGAAGGACTGGAAGTAAGAGAAGAAGATGAAGAATAATACTTTTGATGAGATCGCAAGGGTGCTTGCGGAAGCTGAAAGGATTCTCATATTTCCCCACGTAAACGCCGACGGCGACGCCATAGGTTCCGCCGTCGCTCTTTGTCGTGTGCTCAGATCCATGGGGAAGGAGTGCAGCATACTCATAGAAGACGGAATACCGGAAAATCTGAGGTTTTTAGACGAAGGCTTCACGACCATGGATCAGGACGTGTTTGAAGCCGATGTTTCAGTATGTGTAGACTGTGGAGAGCCGGGGAGATTTCCCAAGAGAGCGGATAAGTTCATGAAGGCTCCGGTGACTGTCTGCATAGATCACCACGGAACCAGCCGAGGATTTTGCACCTATAACCACATCGACAGTGGGGCGGCGGCCACGGCTCAGCTCGTATTCAAGCTGATAAAGGCAATGGGCGTGGGAATTGATAAGGAAACGGGAGAGGCCATCTTTGCCGGAATTTTGACGGATACGGGAAGCTTTATGTATTCCAACACCGAGAAGGAGTCCCACCTTATCGTGGCTCAGCTATATGACAGCGGCATAAACGCCTCAGGTGTGGCTCAGGAGATATTCGAAAACATGCGCATAGAAAGGCTTCTCATAGAGAACAGGGCTGTGGAGACCATGGTTACATTATGCGGCGGGAAAGCGGTAATGGCTTACGTGACTCAGGACATGCTGAGGGAAACAGGAGCGTCCATGGACGAGACTGAAGGGGTAGTGGGCAGGCTGAGAAGCATTTCCGGAGTGGAGCTGGCGGTATTCATGAAGGAGTACGGTCCCGATGAGATTAAGGTGAGCCTGAGATCAAAGAAGGCGGTAAATGTGGCGGATATGGCTTCCCTCTTCGACGGCGGCGGTCACCAAAGGGCGGCAGGATTTACCTTGCGCTGTTCCATCGGCGAGGCCTTTGACAGGGTGAAGGAGCATATCACCTCACAGATTCCGGAGATGGTATGATGGACGGCATAATAAACGCATATAAGCCTGCGGGAATGACCAGCCACGATGCGGTAGCCATGATGCGGAAAGTCCTGAAGGTTAAAAAAGTAGGCCATACGGGCACCTTGGATCCTATGGCGGAAGGAGTTCTCCCCCTATGTGTGGGCAGCGCCACTAAGGTGATACAGTATCTGGATCTGGATCTTAAGACCTATAGATGCAGAGCGAGGCTTGGGGTGGTGACGGACACTCAGGACATATGGGGAGAGATTCTCGAGGAAAGGGATTCTTTTCAGGTGACGGAGGACGACGTTAAAAGGATTCTCAGCGTCTTTCGCGGCACGGTTCTACAGAAACCGCCCATGTATTCAGCGGTCAAGGTGAAGGGAAAGAAGCTTTACGAGTATGCCAGAGAAGGCAGAAATGTCGACGTAAAACCACGACCGGTATACATAGAAAAGGCCGTTTTCATTGATTTAGATGAGAAGAGCGGGGAGATCGGCTTTGATGTGGTCTGCGGGAAGGGAACCTATATCAGAACCATATGTGAGGAGACAGGAAGGCTTTTAGGGTGCGGAGCGGCTATGAGCTCGCTTAAGCGTCTGGGAAGCGGTATATTCACATCTGATGACGCAACGCCTATGGAGAAGCTGATGACTTTGTCTCCCGAAGAGATTCAGAGGCTTATGGTACCGTCATGGAAGGCTCTCTCCCTTTTCGGTGAGGCGGAGCTGAACGAAGATCTTTCTCTCAGGTTTCTGAACGGTCAAAAGCTGCGCCTTAAGGATATAAAGAGAACCGAAGAGCCTGCGGCCGGACTGATAGAAAGGTACGGAAGCCTTTACCGGGTATTCGGAAGGGCAGGGGGAATCCGCGAGTTTCTGGGAGTGGGCGAAATCATGGAAGGCGGTAATGTATTTAAGGCGGAAAAGGTATTTTACACAAGGTAGTGATGAGCAATGAAGGTTATTGAGGATTTAAGAGACATTTCTCGGCCGGAGCCGTCAGCGGTGGCTTTGGGAAACTTTGACGGGGTTCATCTGGGGCATCAGGAGCTGATAAAGAAAATGGTAGAAACAGCCGGGGAAAGAGGTTTTCTCCCCATGGTATTTACTTTCTCCAACCACCCCAAGGATTTGCTCCCTAAGGAGAAAAAGGTAAAGAACATCCTGTACAGGGAAGAGAAAGAGCAGATAATACGGTCTCTGGGAGTGGAATCCATGGTTTCCATCCAGTTCACCAAGCAGATAATGAACATGGAGCCTGAGGATTTTGTGGAGAATATCCTGATTGGCAAGCTGAATATGAAGATGGCCTTTTGCGGCTTCAATTACAGGTTCGGCCGCAAGGCGGCGGGAAATCCGGAGTTTCTCCGTGAAGCCGGAAAAAAGCACGGGTTCAGTGTAACGGAGGTAGAGCCTTTTTCCATAAACGGCAACGTGGTCAGTTCATCTCTCATAAGGACTCTCATAGCAGGGGGGAGAGTGGAGGACTGCAGAACCTACATGGGCAGGGATTACGCCATCGGCGGAGAGGTGGTGATAGGGAACCGACTGGGAAGGACTCTTGGCTTTCCTACGTCTAACCTAGTAATTGATCCGGAGATGGTTACGCCTCCTAACGGAGTATATGTGACCTACTGCACCTATAACGGCGTCCGCTATCCAAGCGTCACCAACGTAGGCGTGAAGCCTACCATAGGCCATTACAGGAAAAACGTGGAGACCCACATCTTTAACTTTGACAAGGAGCTATACGGAAAGAACATTATAGTAGAATTCCTGAAAAAGACCCGGGATGAGATAAAATTCGACAGCGTACAGGAGCTTTCCGATCAAATCGTGAGAGACTGCCTGGAGGCGAAGAAATTTCACGCTGAAAACGGCGGACGGGGGTAGGAGGGAGACCGTTTCAGGTTTCCTGTAAACTGATAATATAAGATATATCATTAGTTACTTCGGGCAGAGCCGATTTTTAAGGTTCTGCCCTTGCTTG
>CAYTYN010000046.1:0-9540 GCA_964442135.1 uncultured Oscillospiraceae bacterium | reverse complement strand
GTAGCGGCGAGTGGAGTCGAACCACCGACCTTCCGGGTATGAACCGGACGCTCTAGCCAACTAAGCTACACCGCCACATCACCAGATTTTAATCACCGCATGAAATATACTACCAAAACCCAGCCTTCAAGTCAACACTTTTTCCTCGAACACCGGTAAAATTTCACTAATCACATCTCAGAGCAAACGGGATCTTCCCGTTTACTCTGAGAAAGGCTGCAATGCCATTATTCTCTGGCAATACCTGCGATAACCTTGGCAAGCTCTTTCTTTTCCTCGATTCCGCCCTGTCTGCCGATCATAATCCGCTGAGCCTGCGGTGAGCCCGCGCCGTGTAACGATTCTGTCCTGTATCCTACGGCAGAGCTTCCCAAGCATATATTCTCCAGGAATCTGAGCACCCTCATTCTGTCTTCAGTGCTGACATTTTCCCTGCCCGCAAAGTATTTGTTGCAGATATCGCCGATAGTCTCGCCATTTTTGCCTACTACGGTTTCAGATGTGAAATCAGCCTGGCTCGGCATGGTAACCATAAGTCCTCCTGCCAAATCCTCGGCCAGGCGTACGATTTCATAAGGATATCTGGTTACATTCTGCTTGCATACGTTGGCAAGCAGGAGATCTATCTGGTAGTTTCCTGCCTTTGTCTTAGTTCCCTCACAGGAGCACGCAATGCCGCAGGAATACAGAGTTTCATTGAGATGGATCATTTCGATCAGCTTATCCTTAACCGCCGAGGCTTTCTCGCAGCCGTTGTATTCCGCAATCAAAGCGGCAGCTCCGATAACCACGTCGCCGACTCCTACCTTACAGCCTCCGTAGCTCTGTCTGTGATATCCGGCAAAGCGCTCTACCATCATGCCGGCGAAATCATATTCTCCCGCCATGAAGATGTACTCGTTCGGAATGAAGACGTCGTCAAATACCACGAGAGCCTCCTGTCCTCCGAATCTCTTATTGCCTAAATCCACGTCCGCGTTTTCCTCCAGCTTTCTCGTATCGCAGGACTGTCTTCCGTAGATCATATATACGCCCTCGGCGTCACTCGGACATGCGAAGGATACCGCGTAATCCGCGTCCCCTTCCTTCATCGCCTGAGTCGGCATGATGATGTGCCAGTGGGAATTGACAGAACCGGTCTGGTGCGCTTTAGCTCCTCTGACTACGATTCCGTCCTCTCTTCTCTCTACAATATGTAAATAGAGATCCTTATCGGCCTGAGCGCTGGGAGCCTTTCCCCTATCCCCCTTAGGATCCGTCATGGCTCCGTCCACGGTCAGATCCTTATCCTGAACCATTTCTAAAAACTTTACGAAGCGGTCGTGATACTGAGTGCCGTATTTTTCATCGATCTCAAAGGTAGTCGAATATACCGCGTTAAAGGCGTCCATGCCCACGCAGCGCTGAAAACAGCTTGCTGTCTTCTGTCCCAGCAGTCTTTGCATCTTGACCTTTTTCACCAGATCCTCCGAGGTCTGGTGCAGGTGGGTAAAACGATTGACGGTTTTTCCCGTAAGATTGGATTTTGCGGTCATGACGTCGGCATATTCAGGATTCTGAGCCAAAGCATAGGTCATGGCCACACAGTTGATAGACGGGCGAATAATCGGATGATCCACCCAATTATCGATCTTTTCGCCGAACATATACACTCTTGTCTTCAATTGCCGCAAGCTCTCAATATATTCCGCGGCTGTCATCAAAGCCATTAAAACACCCCCTGTTAACTAACCGGAAGCACGCCGTCCACCGGAGCAGCAGACGGCGTCCTCACTTCGTTTACCAAGTCATAGGTCATCCCATACTGTTCAAGGACGAGCCAACGATTAAACTGATTATATTATTATGCGGGTTTTGTTCAAAATCAATCACGCTTATTGCTGCGTCTCCAAATTCCGAATTTATCCTTGGTATTACCTTGTTTCATTTTTTTACCCTTTCCGAATACAATACTCTTTCTGCGCTAACTTTTTTACTTGGCTGAAGCCACCGGGATCACTCGTAGTCGTAAAATCCCTTTCCCGTCTTCCTGCCCAGGTGACCGGCAGCCATCATCCGCTTAAGAATTGGAGCCGGCTTGTAGTATGGATCTCCATACTCCTCATAGAGGACTTCCATCGCCATAACTTGTACGTCTACGCCAACCAAGTCGATGATTTCCAACGGGCCCATAGGGTGGGAGTAGCCGAATTTCATCGCTGCATCGATGTCCTCTCTGGTGGCTACACCGTTCCCATAGGCGTTGGCCGCGGCATTGAGCATGGGACTTCCGATAAGATTTGCGATAAAACCACCGCTATCCTTGGAAATGATGCACGTCTTCCCCAGCCTCTCGCCAAAGTCACGTACCTTATCAATGGTTTCCTGCTCAGTTTGAATACCGCGGACAATTTCCAGCAGCTTCATGGCAGGTACCGGGTTGAAGAAATGGGTTCCTGCAAACCGGCCGGGGTTTTTCACCACCGCAGCAATGGCCGAAATTGAAATGGTAGAAGTGTTACTTGTGAAAATGGCGTCTTCCCGACAAACACGAGATACTTCCTCAAAGACTGCCTTCTTAGCATCCAGCTCCTCCACCACTGCTTCGATGACCATATCGGCATCGGCCCCGTCTGATATGCTACCGCTCAGAGACAGGCGGCTCATACATGCAGCCTTGTCCTCGGCGGTCAGCTTTCCCCTCTTCACCAGCTTCTCCAAATTACGGTCGATGATCTCTTTGGCCAAGGGCAATTGGGGTTCATAGCTGTCGCACAGGCTGACGGCTATACCGGCCGTTATGGCTACCTGAGCGATTCCGCTTCCCATAGTGCCTGCCCCGATGACCATTAGCTTCTGAATACTCACGTCAAACCCTCCTTACTCTACGTTTTCTACGATCATTGCCATACCCTGACCGCCTCCGATGCAAAGGGATACCAGTCCGTATTGCACTCCTCGACGCTTCATTTCGTAGATCAAAGTGGTCAAGATGCGTGTGCCGCTGTTAGCCAGAGCATGACCCAGGGCTATTGCTCCGCCGTTTACGTTCACCCGATCGTACATCGCGGTTCCCGGTTCCATATTGAGAAGCTTCAGACATCCAAGGCTCTGAGCGGCAAATGCCTCATTGAGCTCGATAAGATCCATGTCCTCCAAGGACAAACCCGCTTTCTTCAGCGCCTTCGGTATGGCATAGGCCGGGCCTAACCCCATGACCCTGGGATCCAGGCCTACACCGGAGCTGCTGACGATTCGAACCAGCGGTTTCTTTCCCAGCTCTCTGGCTTTTTCCTCGCTCATTACCACAACAGCTGAGGCCCCATCGTTCATACCTGAAGAATTGCCCGCAGTAACCGTTCCGGTGCCGTCAAACTTGAAGACAGGTTTTAGCTTGGCTAAAGACTCCATGGTGGTTTCCGGCCTTGGATGCTCATCGGCGTCCACTGTGAAGCTCTTCTTCTTCAAGTGAACCTCTACCGGTACCATCTCATCCTTGAACTTCCCCTCAGCAATGGCAGCAGCGGCCTTTTGTTGGCTGTGAAGAGCGAAGGCATCCTGCTCCTCCCGGGTAATATGGTATTGCTCGGCTACATTTTCCGCAGTCAGTCCCATGTTCAGACCGGGATACAGCTCCGGCGGCTGTACGATGGTTACGCCGTGGTTAAATGTATCGTAGAGCTTGGAGTCTCCGATGCGAAACCCCTCATATCTGGCGGACGGCGGCAGGTAATACGTCAGACGGGACATGGTTTCCACTCCCCCTGCTATGACGATATCGGCTTCTTCCGCCCGGATCTCGTACATGGCGCTGACTACAGCCTGAAGAGATGAGGCGCACTGCCTATCCACGCTATATGCGGGAACAGCCTCCGGCACCCCGGCAATCAGCGCCGCGCACCTTGCTACATTGGGTGTGTATCCGTATACATCTCCCATGACAACCTGCCCCAGCTGATCTAACCCGATACCGGAGCGTTCCGCCGCGGCACTGATTGCCTGAGCGCCCAGTGTCTGTGCCTCAACTGTCTTCAAGCTTCCTAAATATGCGCCCACCGGAGTCCGAGCCGCAGATGTAATAACGCACTTTTTCATTTGATGTGTAATTCCTCCTACTTGGTCAGACCGCCTCTATCCCTCTTAGCGGTCTTTAAATTTTGGGGTTCGCTTTTCTAAAAACGCGGTGACGCCCTCTTGAATGTCTTGGGTCATGAAGCATTCCTGCCATAGCTCAGCCTCTACGCTGATGCCTTTCCTCTCATCTCCATCCAAACCGGCGTTGATGGCCTTCTTGGTCAAAGCCAGGATAGGAATAGAATGGGTACTGATCTTAGCGGCCATCTCTTTGGCCTTGGCTAAAGCCTCACCCTTCGGAGTGACTGCGTTAAGGAAACCGCGTGCTAACGCTGTTTCAGCGTCGATCTGCTCTCCGGTAAACATCATTTCCTTAGCCAAGGTCATATCGGTTACTTTAGGCATCCGCTGAGTGCCACCTCCGCCGGGGAAGAGCCCAAGACCGATCTCCGGAAATCTAAACATGGACTGTTCTTCGGCTACTCTCAGGTCGCACACTAAGGCCAGCTCCATGCCGGCTCCCAGAGCCGAACCATTGATAGCCGCGATAGTAGGCTTAGGTAAATCCCGAATCTTATCCCACACCTCGTATATCGTCCGAGCATAGCCGTAGGCTTCGCCGGGTACTCCGAACATGTCGGGAAATCCTTTGATGTCCGCGCCGGCCATAAAGGCTTTCTCACCGGATCCGGTAATGATAACAGCAGCTACCTCCGGGTCTTTTCCAACTTGCTCAACGCAGGTCTTCAATCCATCCCGCACAGAATTGGTTAAGACGTTGACAGGTGGGTTTTGAATCGTTATAATCGCAACTCTGCCTTCCTTGACCAAGACCACAGGTTCATTATCCACAATATTCGCCTCCTTTCATCATAGTCTGTCTATGTAAATAGCAAATGACGTGCCAAATGATTTTCAGAGTGGTTTTCTCCTGTTGCCGTGGGACAGAGCTTAAAACAGCTCTCCCGGGATGCCTTGAAATCTTGAAAACAAATACTTTTTCAAATTGAAAAATTCTGTTATCCATGCTTTGCTGCGGGAAGTGGGAATTCCGAAGCTATACAAAATGTATCAACGATACATTTTACGATATACATAATGTATTGATTCCTCATATCTATCTGTGTTACCATAATGGCATCAGAACAGAAATGACTCAAACCGCCAGAACCAAGCCATAGGACCGTAGAAGGGAGTTGTCTTGATGGAAAATCAATCGGTTTCTCAGAACCGGATTAAGGAAAATTGGAAATCGTTTATTACCGGCCAACCGATCAGGGAAGGAGTTATACGACCGGAGATCCTGGAATCTTGGAAACGGTGCCACGCTCTTGGGGTGAATCCGTCACTGAAAGCTCCCTCCCGATTGACTGATCCCCGGGAAATTGCCCTGCGGCTTGAGAAAAACCGGGAAATGCTGGAAATTGCCCTGCCGGCCGTGCAGCACCTGTATCAGTTTCTCCATGATGCCGGCCTCTTTGTCGCCATCAGCGACGCGGACGGATATCTGCTGAGCATCTACGGAGCTACCACTCTCATCGACCCTAACCATGACATTTTATACACTGCCTGGAGTGAGGAGAGGATGGGCAATAATCCTATCGGCACCGCCATTCACGATAATCGCCCCCTTCAGGTTTCCGGATATGAGCACTACTGTATGTTCCCGCACCACTTCAGCGGGGCGGGAGCTCCGATTCACGCTCCGGACGGTTCCATTATCGGAGCCATTTCAATCACCCATAAGACTGACAATCCCCATCCTCACACCCTTGCCATGATTGTCATGACCTCCTATTCCATTGAGGCTCAGCTGGGGCAACAGGATTCTGCCCGCGCTACCGCTTTGGCATATCAGCACCTCCAAGCCTTGGTGGACGCCTTGTCTGAAGGTCTGCTGGTATTGGATCATACCGGAAAGGTAACCATGGCCAACGGAACCCTGCTGAAGCAGTTTCACGTTAAGGAGGAAGAGCTGTTAGGAAAGGATATCAAATCCCTGATTCCCGATTCCGCCCTGAACCGCGCTATCGCCCGCGGCTCTGTCTTCACCGATAAGATTACCGATTTGCATGTATGCGACAATACCTATCCGTGCGTAGTAACGTATCGAACCGTGTCTGTGGGACAAAAGATGGAATCTCTGGTTATCCTCAGCGATCTGAACCGGGCCCAGAAGCTGGCTTCCAAGCTGAACGATCCTCAAGCCAACAAGACCTTTGACAACATCATCTGTATCTCCTCATCCTTCCGGCGGGTGCTGGACGATGCCAGGAGACTTGCCACCACCGATTCCAACATACTCATATTGGGAGAAAGCGGCACAGGTAAAGACGTTTTGGCCCAGGCTATACACAATGAAAGTCCCAGACGGAACGGCCCGTTTATCCCCATAAACTGTGGAGCCATACAGCGGGAGCTGATTCAAAGCGAGCTGTTCGGTTACGAAGAAGGAGCTTTTACCGGAGCTAAGCGGGGAGGATCTATAGGTCGCCTGGAAGCCGCCAACGGGGGCACTGTGTTTCTGGACGAAATCGGAGAGATGCCTCTGGAGCTTCAACCTATCCTTCTGCGAGCAATTGAACATAAGGTCATCTCAAGGGTAGGAGGCAAAGCCTTCATCCCGTTAAACGTTCGAATTATCGCCGCCACCAACCGTGACCTGTACAGAGATGTCGCGGATAATCGGTTCCGGCAGGATCTCTACTATCGGCTCAATGTGTTCACGGTAATACTGCCTCCGCTTCGGGAGCGTTTGGAAGATGTCCCCGCACTGGCCGGCCGATTTATCAACCGGATGAATTTAAGATATGGCAAATCGGTGAATGGTTTTACCAAGGAGGCGACAGAGGTCTTGTGCCAATATTCCTGGCCGGGTAATGTGCGGGAACTGCAAAACTGTGTAGAACGATGTGTGGTGCTGGCAACCGATCCGCTGATGGACACGGATCTGCTTCCTCCGGAGGTGGTTCAGGCACACGCTGCCTTAACAGGTGAGAACCCTGCTATCGATTTTGCGGCGGCGCCCCCTCTTCCGAAAGGCTCAGCCGGAGACGCCGAAGAACTGATATACCTGCTGGAACATTTTCACTGGAACATCACTAAGGTAAGTCAATACCTCAATGTTACGAGAGCTACCGTATATCGGCGTATGGAACGCTTTCATATCCAAAAATAAGACTTATAAGGAAACAGAACCTGTGTTTTCTCATAGACCGCCCCAAAGCATGCTAATAATCAGATTTTTTAGAATCAAGCTTGTATTCTTGATTCTGACGGTGTATAATTGTGTGTAGGTTCGACAATATATATAGTACGGGCAGAAAGGCGGTCCTATAATGAACATTACCGATGTTAGAATCAGAAAAGTCAGCGAAGAAGGCAAGATGAAGGCCATAGTTTCTATTACCTTTGATAACGAATTCGTAGTGCATGATATCAAGATTATCGAAGGCCAGAACGGGCTGTTTGTTGCGATGCCGAGCAGGAAGATGGGAGAAGGTGACTTTCGGGATATAGCTCACCCTCTGGTTTCCGGAGTGAGAAACAAGATAAAAGACGCTATCTTTTCAGAGTACGAAAAGGTTCTTTCCGAAAGGAAAGAAGAAACTGCGGTTTAGGATTTTTTCCTATGCCTGAGACCTCTGTGTACATAGAAAGAGTCCCCCCGATGGGCGACTCTTTCTTTCATTTCCTTTTAAAGCTTAAATTTGCTCTCGTTACGTCTCTGCACCTTTCCCTATGCCGTTATCACTCTTATCAGGTTGGTGGTTCCCGGCAGACCGGCCGCAACCACCAACTTGTCTCCTTCTTTTATTATGCCGGTGCCGATAGCCTTTGCGGCACATTTCTCTATGCCCTCTACGCCGTCCCCTATCTCTGCTCCGTACTCGCTTCTGATCGGATAAACTCCCCAGAGGAGCGCCATTTGCTGGTACGTCTTCTCATAGGATGACACGCCTATTATCAAAGTGTCAGGCCTGAATTTCGCCATTCTCCCTGCGGTGTAGCCGGTCTTAGTCACTGCCATTATAGCGCCGGCCTTTATATCAGCGGCCAAAGTGCAGGCGGCATGGGCTATGGCATTGGTAACGTCCAAAGCGTCCATCTCATGCCAAACCATCTCTCTGGCGTACAAGCTCACTCTCATTATATCGGACTCGGCCTGTTCGGCTATTTTAGCCATGGTTTCCACCGCTTCTACAGGGTAGCTTCCTGCCGCCGTCTCTCCTGAGAGCATCACAGCGCTGGTGCCGTCGAAAACCGCGTTGGCCACGTCTGTGATTTCGGCTCGGGTCGGTACCGGCGAATTTATCATAGATTCCAGCATCTGGGTAGCCGTTATGACTATCTTTCCCGATTGGACACAACGCCGGATGAATCTCTTCTGTATTCCCGGCAGCTTCTCATAGGCGACCTCTACGCCCATATCTCCCCTGGCTACCATGATACCGTCGGCGGCGTACAGGATCTCCTCAAAGTTATCCACTCCCTGGGTGCTCTCTATCTTAGCGATTATCTTTATCTTAGAACCGCCGTTCTCCTCCAGAAGGGTTCTCACCGTCTGTACATCTCTCGCGGATCTTATAAATGACGCCGCAATGTAATCCACATCGTTTTCGATACCGAAGAGTATGTCCTTCCTATCCTGCTCGCTCATATAGGCCATGTTTACGTTAACATTGGGAAGGTTTATTCCCTTATGGTTGCTTATCTCTCCCCCGTGTATGACTGTTCCCACCACATCGGTATCCGTAATCTGATCTGTCCTTATGACGATTTTGCCGTCGTTTATCAGTATCTGATTACCCGGCTTCAGCTCCTTAGGAAAATCCTTATATGTTACCGAGACCTGCTCATTAGTTCCCTCTACATCTCTGGTGGTTATGGTGAATTTTTCCCCTTCGCAAAGATATTCTTTTCCATTGACGAATTTCTTGATTCTGATCTCCGGTCCTCTGGTGTCCAGGAGCACCGCGGCGGGAACTCCCAGCCTGTCCCGTATTCTCCTGAAATCTTCTATGGTTTTCTTATGTTCTTCATGGGTGCCGTGAGAGAAGTTCATTCTCGCCACGTTCATACCCGCCTTCAGCATCTTCTCCAAGATCTTCGGATCCCTGGATGCCGGCCCTATGGTGCATACTATTTTCGTTCTTCTCATATTAACCTCCATCGATTTTATTATACATTCAGTCCCCACGAAAAGACAAGAAAAAAACGTGTTAATATATTGTGTAAAATCAAATAAGTGGTGTAATATACTTGATATATCTTTAAAGAAAGAACCCGGCCTTGACACCGGATAGGTGAAAAAATGGATAGAAATTCAAGAGATTACCAGGTATGTCTGTGCCGCCGTGTGACCAGAGGCGAGATCGAGGACATAATAAGAAAAGAGGGAATTACCGATCTGGTCACCCTATGCAAGGTTTCCAACACGGGAAACGTATGCGGAGGCTGTAGAGAGGATCTGGAGATGATCCTTAA
>CAYTYN010000045.1:0-9765 GCA_964442135.1 uncultured Oscillospiraceae bacterium | reverse complement strand
GAGTATTATTTACTACATCATTTTCCGCATTTACATCTTTCAAGGGTTTCATTGTTGGGAACAGTATAACGTCCCTTATGGACGGAGCATCCGTTATGAGCATAACCACTCTGTCTATGCCTATGCCCAATCCTCCTGTAGGAGGAAGTCCCACCTCCAGAGCGTTTACGAAATCCATATCCATAGGATGAGCCTCGTCATCCTCACCGGACTCCAGCTGCACCTGCTGTTCGGCAAAGCGCTCGTACTGGTCTATAGGGTCGTTCAACTCGGAAAAGGCGTTTCCGATCTCCCAACCGTTTACGTAAGCCTCGAACCGCCTGGTGATTCTCGGATCCTTAGGATCTCTCTTTGCAAGAGGAGATACCTCCACAGGATGGCCCAAGACGAACACCGGTCCGTCCAGATACCCCGGCACATCCTCACAAAACTCTTCGAACATCTCGGCAATGATCTTGCCCCTGCTCCAGCCTGCTACCCGATCCTTATCCATTCCCTTTTCTATGGCCGCGGCTCTGGCTTCTTCGTCGGTATCTATCTTTGAAAAATCGACTCCTGTGATCTCCTTAACGGCGTCAGCCATATTCAAGCGTCTCCACGGTGGAGTGAGATCGAAGGTCTTTCCCTGATAAGTGATCACGGGAGAGCCGGTTACGGCGATGGCGGCCTTTGATACCACCTGCTCTGTCACATCCATGACGCTTTCCATGTCCCCGTATGCCATGTAGCACTCCATAGAGGTAAATTCCGGATTATGGTTCCTGTCCATTCCTTCGTTGCGGAACATTTTTCCCATCTCATACACCCGATCCAGACCTCCTACTATAAGCCTCTTCAGGTAGAGCTCGTTGGAGATCCTCAGCTTCATGTCCATATTCAAGGTGTTGTGATGGGTGTTGAACGGTCTGGCGTTGGCTCCTCCCGCGATGGTAGTCAGTATCGGAGTATCCACTTCCAGATATCCGTAGTCCTCCTCCAGAACCCTCTTTATCTCTTTTATTATGCGAGCACGCTTTATGAACGTATCCCTTACCTCCGGATTCATGATAAGGTCTGTGTAGCGCTGCCTATATCTGATGTCCGTATCCTTAAGACCATGCCACTTATTGGGAAGTACCTGAAGAGATTTAGACAGGAGTACCAGCTTGCTTACCAAAATGGATATCTCTCCTGCCTTTGTCTTGAATACTGTGCCCTCTACTCCGATCATATCGCCGATGTCATAGGTCTTAAACCACTCGTATTCCTCGTCTCCTATGTCGGACTTCTTTACCACGCACTGTATCCTGCCTTGTTTATCCTGGATGTCCACAAAGGCCATTTTGCCCATGCGTCTGAAGGCCATGATCCTTCCGGCACATGACACCTCCTCATCCTCCATGGCGTCGAAATTCTCCTTTATGTCAATACTGTGAGCGGTAACATTCCAGTTTTCCTGGAGGAAAGGGTCTCTTCCGGCCTCACGGAGCTTCCGCAGCTTCTCCCTCCTGATCTGCCTCTGTTCACTGAGATTTTCTTCAGAGAACTCCTCAACCTGAGCTCCTGCCCCTAAATTTTTTTCCTGAGTACGCATTTCAAGTGTCTCCTCATCATTACTCATTATTGCCGAGAAATAGCAGTGATCCTATAGTGAAGGGTTCCGTCCGGGACAGATATCTCCACTTCTTCGCCGATCTTCTTTCCCAAAAGGTTTTTCCCTACTTCTGATTCGTTGGATACTTTGGCAGGCTCTGCAAAAGGGTCAGCCTCTGTGGATCCCACTATGACGAAATCCATATTTTCTCTCGAATCCACATCCTCCACGGTGACCTTAAGGCCTACGTTGACATAGTCCCCCGTAACATCGTCTTCGTTTATGATTCGGGCATTCCTCATCATGGTTTCCAGCTTGTGTATACGCTCTTCCAGCTCCGCCTGCTCGTTTTTAGCCGCGTCGTATTCGGCGTTCTCCGACAGGTCTCCGTAGGAAATGGCTTCCTTCAGCCTTTCCGACACTTCCTTTCTTCTGACGGAAACCAGCTCGTCCCGCTCAGCTTCCAGCTTATCATACCCCTCCTGAGTAAGCAGTATTTCTTCTGTCATGACAGTATCAATTTCTCCTTTCAAATGTCGTCTTCACATTGGCGCTGCCTGTAAGGAAAACCATACCTCCGTAGTTCATCCTGAACCTTAGGATATCTCCCACGGACACTTCCCTGTCGGCGTCTTCCACGTCCAGTATGGTATGGTCGCTGGATCCACCCAGGACTCTTATCCCCGGGTCCTCAGGAAATATATTGTCCCCATCTCCCAGATCCACCTTTCCCACTGCGACTATGGCACGCCTGCGTATGCCTCTATCCTCGTATACCGGCTTTCGTCCGAAAGCGTCCACTCCTGTCTCTCCCACAGGATGGGTCGGCTTATCCTTGACCTCCACCACTTCGGCGAGGAGGCTGTACACGTCCTGATGCATATCCTTCACATCGTATCCGTAGTAAGTATCGAGATCATAGGCATTGAGAATCTGCTCTCCGATGCGCAGATGGTTTATCCTATCCGGCAGATTGCCGTCCAATATTCTCATATAGCTGGATGAAGCGCCGCCGGAAATGATCTCCAGACGTCTCCCTATGGCTCTTTCCACATCCTCTGCCACGGATACCAGCTCTTCAAGCTTTTCCACAGTAGGCTGTATGGAGCCGTAGCAGCCCAGATTGGTTCCTACCCCTTTAAGCTCCAGATTAGGAAGCTTCCTCTCAACCTCCAAGGCGGCTTCTATCAATTGGTTCTCATCCCAAAAGCCCTCTCTGAGATCGCCAAGATCCGCCATTAGAATTACCCCGTGTTTCTTTCCGGCAATTTCCGCTTGACGGTTAAGCTCGCGCATTACCTCTATTTCGCTGTTCAGCGAAATATCGGACAGCCTTACAGCCTCCGCCGCTTCGCTGATCATCGGTATCCTTATGAGGAGTACAGGAAGTCCCAGTCCCAGTTTATTTACCGTTTCCAGCTGTTCCATGCGGGATGACGCTATCTGCGACACCCCGCCTTTTGCAAATACTTCAATACACTCAGCTATTCCGGTGGTGCCCTTCACCACCCCTGCTACGCTTACGCCTGCACCGGCACAGCGCCTGACAACGGTTCTCACATTCTCCTCAAGGTGATCCAGATTTATCCTTACCTGTGGAAACAGAGTCATTTAACTGTGCGCCTCCTTATTGGAATCTACGAAACGCTTTATCTTCTTCGAAGTATTCTTCTCGAACTCCTCTGTCCTAAGGTTAAGCTTCTTTACACGCTTGAAGAGAGGCAGTTCTTCGTTAATCTTATCAATTTCCGCCCACAGAAGCTCCTTCACCTGATCCTCGGTGTATTCGGCGCCTAAGACCTCTTCCAATTCCTCTTCATCGGCAACTACTGTAGCTACTATAGAGGTATCGTTGGTTCCGTCTGCTCCATCATCACCCCATACCATGCTCTCCGCGATGTACGGTATTCTGCTGAGATAGTACTCTATCTCTTCGGGGAAGACGTTCTTTCCGTTCTTCGTTATGATGACATTCTTCTTTCTTCCTGTGATGTAGATGAAGTTGTCCTCGTCCACATATCCCAGATCGCCGGTGTAGAACCATCCGTCCTTCAGAACTTCATTGGTAGCTTCTTCGTTTCTATAGTATCCCATCATTATGTTATCGCCCTTGAAGCAGATCTCTCCAATGCCGTCTTCATCGGCGTCCACGATCTTTACTTCCATACCCGGAAGAAGGTGTCCTGCTGAAGCGTTCCTCATATCCTTCTCGACGTCCGGATTAAGAGCCGTCATAGGCGAGCACTCAGTGAGCCCGTATCCCTGTACGCCGATGATACCTATGTCGTTGAAGAACTGAAGGACTTCGGGGTCTATGGCGGCTCCTCCTGAGATTATAACTCTCATTCTTCCGCCGAATACCTCCAGAATCTGCTTCGTGAACGGCTTGCTGATGTCGATTCCCACCTTCTTGGTCTTTCTGTTAGCCTTGAGAAGTCTGGCCAGAGTCTTATCCTTGCCCTGCTTCCTGACGTTCTTCATGATCTTCTTATAGAGTGTCTCTATGAGTACAGGCACTCCCAGGATCATGGTCGGTTTTACTTCTTCAAGGTTCTGAGTTATGTATCTGAGACCTTCGCAGAAGGCGATGGATGCTCCCTTGTAGAGCGGCATCAAAAAGTCGCAGGTACATTCATAGGTGTGGTGAACAGGAAGCACCGAGAAGAATATGTCCTCAGGGCTTACGCTCAGTATGGTCGGAGCCGACATAAGGTTATACACCAGGTTGGTGTTGGAGAGCATTACTCCCTTGGATATTCCTGTGGTTCCGGACGTATAGAGGAGAACGGCCATGTCGTCGGCTATTATCTCAGCGTCCAGGTACTGCCTGTCTCCCAAAGCCAACTGATTCTTTCCCTCCTCGATCAATTCACTCCAGGAGAGCACGTCTCCCTCCTGTTTCTCCGAATGGAAGGACACAACCATTTCCAGCTTGGTATCTCCGCTGTCTCTCATATCTCTGAAGATGTCTACGTACTTCTTATCGCACACCACAGCCGCTACTTCGGCGTCCATAACCAGACCTTTAAGCTCCTTAGCTCCCAGCTCCTTGTCCAGAGGAACCACTACGCCTACTCCGCCGATTACCGCCAGATAGGTGGTCTCCCACTGGTAGCACGCATCTCCGATCACGCTTATGCGCTTGCCCTTAAGGCCTCTGTTTATAAGGGCTGTTCCCAGTCCGTTAACGTCCGCCAAAGCCCGCTTATACGTTATCTCCGTGTACGGCTTGCCCTTTTCGAATTTCTGCCTGAAGGCCACGTTGTCTCCGTAAAGCTGAACGCTGGACGTAAACATGTCGCGAACGTCAGTGATGACCCTGCTGGCCTTGTATCTCACGTACGGGTCAGTGCTTTCGTTTATGTAGGTTTTCACAAAGTCTTCTGCTCTGCGCCTTTCCTCTTCCTTTATCTCCCGATAACTCTTTGCCATTATTTCTTCCTTTCCTTTAGAATTATCACCTTGGTTACCATATCTCTTTATCTTTCCCGTAGTAGTCTTTTCGAATTCTCTGTCTCTGATATGGATTCGCTTTATGGCCTTGTACGGAGGCCACTTCTTATTAACCTCCTCTATGTACTTTCGGAAGAAGTGGTAGACCTGGCTGTCGCTCATTTCCCCCTCCTGCTCTGTGAGGAGTTCGTAGTTAGGGAAGATGTCGGCAGTGACGATGACGTTGCCTACGTTCTCGTCATCGACGCCGTACACAAGAACTTCTCCTATCAGCTCGTTCTCCGAGATCACCGCTTCAAGCTCCTCCGGAAAGATGTTCTTTCCTCCCTTCGTAACTATTACAGTCTTCTTCCTTCCTGTGAGATATAAAAATCCGTCTTCGTCCATGTATCCCAGATCGCCGGTATAAAGCCATCCGTCCTTTAGCACCTCCGCCGTGGCTTCCTCGTTATCGTAGTATCCCAGCATTACAGAAGGGCCTCGTGTAACGACTTCTCCTATGCCGTTCTCGTCAGGGTTATCTATTCTGACCTCGGTTCCCGGCATAGGTCTCCCCACCGACGCGGCCTTGCTGTAGCGGTCCTGATTAACGGCTATAATAGGGCCGTTTTCGCTCATGCCGTATCCCTGAATCATAGGGAAGCCCATTGCTTCGAAATCCTCTATAACCTTAGGGTCGATGGCGGCTCCTCCTGCGATCATAAGCCTCATGTCGCAGTTAAAGCTGTTATGGATAGCTTTAAACAGCTTCTTCATAGCCTTCCTGTTATGATAGAGCTTCATCCTTCTGGAGATGTCTATGGCTTTCCTCAGCTTTTCGGCCTGCCCTCTGGCCGTCGCCTGCTTCCACATTCCCTTGTATATCTTTTCAAATACCAAAGGAACGCCGACTAAGTACGTAGCTCCCACTTCCGCCATGTTCTTCTGTATATATCTGATGCCTTCGCATATGGCCAAGGTTCCGCCTTGATAGAAGGTGGTCCATATATCACAGTTCATCTCGTAGGCATGATGACAAGGCAGTATGGAAAGAACGATGCCGTCCTCGTCTATATGTACCAGCTTAGACATGTTCATTACATTAGCCGCTATATTTCTGTGAGAGAGCATGACGCCCTTAGAGGCTCCCGTGGTTCCCGATGTAAAAAGGAGGACAGCCATCTGATCCGGATCTATGACCGCATCTGTAAACCTGCGTTCTCCCGCATCCAGAAGCTTTCTTCCGTCTTCCAAAAGGTCATCCATGGAAATGGCCCTTTCGTCCCTAGCTTTCTTAAGACAGATAAAGTGTTCCAGGTCGTACTTCTCATCGAACACGTCCGCTATACTCTTCTCGCTTTCCGGAGAGAACACCAGGGCCTTGGCTCCGGAACGCCTGATCAGGCTCTTAAGCTCGTCGGGCGGCAGGTTCTTATCCAGAGGAACGATTACCCCTACACCGCAGACAACCGCATAATATGTAAGCAGCCATCTTACGCTGGTCTCTCCGATTACGGCAATCTTTTCTCCCTTAAGCCCCATGTCTGCCAGTTTGGTTCCCAGGGCGTCTATATCCGCTTTCATCTGCCTGTAGGTCACAGGCATAAACTTCTCAGTCCTCTTATCCTTTTCCAGATATGCTGTTTTATCCGCGAAAAGCTCCGCGCTGGAAGTGATAATGTCTTTAAGATCCGTTACCTCCCTTACGGGATAGTAAACTCCGTCAAACTTCTCATTATTCATCTGCAATCCCTCTTATCTCATAAAAACACAGTCGTCGTTACTAACATGTTATTATAACAGTTTCAAACCCTTTTGTCACCACCAAAGAGGGCGCAAAGCGCTGAATATAATTTGGAAAAGTCCTGAAAGCCGCTTTCTGAACGGGTTTCAGGACCTTTTCTTGAAAATGCTGTCAAACTCGAGATTGTAAATGTTCTCCTGTCTGATGGATACTTGTTCCGTTTATCTGATCTCGGCTCTCGCCGCCGCGGCTTTGTAATACTTGAACTCTGTAAATACTTCGTTCTTGTACGGATTCTTCTTTCTCTTTACAGACACATAAATGATATATGCCAGCGCGATAATGTTTGTCACAAGAGCAAGCGCGCTGACGACTGTCATCATCGTCGGGTCCGCATTCGCATTTCCGCCTTCCGTGATGCCGTTCAGCGTACCGTCCGCGTAGAGCTTCGGGAGCGTGGCCCACGGAAAGATCTGCGTCCCGTCGGATAGCGTCTCCTGAAAAAGCGGAAATACCTGGGCAAACATACACCAGATACAGAGGGTGTTCGCCCGGTTCATGATCCATCCGCCTTTGTTCCACAGAAGAGCAGCGATCGTCGGCGCCAGCAGAAGGGCAATGCCGCAGAACCATGCGTGCGTCGGCAGACAGTTGTATGTATAGGCAAAATTCCATATATCATACACGATAATATATACCCAGATCATGTCCGGCCAGATCATGTCTTTCTTATCTTTGGACGAATAGACAGCCCACCATCCTGTCATACAGAATATATTGATGATCCCGGCGATACCGTTGAGCACATTGTGCCAGCCGCCGAACAGCCACACGTCTTCGGAGGACAGCCACCATGAATACCAGCCGTTGACGGCAGATTCGAAATCACTCGCCACGGCGATCAGGATATTGATGGCAACGATCACAAACGGGTATGCCTTGAACCAGTGTGTCTTTCCGATCCCCCACTCATATTTGATCATCATGAATCCGATACAGCCTGCCAGTGACGCATACAGTTTCGCGTAATGGAACCACCCGTTCATATACACATAGGTCTGATTCTCCAGCGCCCACTGCGCCCCCACCGCCGCGCCTGCGGCGACGGCGATAAAATAAACGGTCAGCACAGCCGGGATAACAAAGAACATAATGATCCCTCCGGCCTTCGTCCGCCTTGCGAATTCATTGAGCAGGATCAGAGCCGCCAGCACTCCCAGCATGGCTATCCATTGAGATACGGCGTCTGAACCGTAAACATGAAACAGCATAAATATTACCTCCTTTTTCCGTGTTACCGGGCTTCTATCTCCCGAATATTACACTCGTTTCCGGTCAGCAGGAAAGTCTCCCCGCTCCCGCAGTGCGGACACTGCCGCCCGTACTCCACGGTCGGGTATGTTTTCTCACAGGCTTCGCAGTATGTTACAGCCGGCATTATCTCTATCCGCAGCTCCGCGTGCTCCATCAGGGGGAATTTCTTCCTGTAATACTGCCAGCAGTCCGTAAGATAGTCCGGAACAACGGAGCTTACTTCTCCCACTTCCAGAGTGACAGATGCAATCTCTTTTAAATCGTTTTCCTCCGCAATGCTTTGCAGAGTCTTTGTAATGTGTACAATGATTCCCAATTCATGCATGGTCTTTTCCGGTAGTTTGTCTTTACTCCCTAACTGCAGTTCATTTCTTCATCTTAATCTTTACGGCCCGTTTGAGGGCGTAAGGGAGGATTCCCTTCAGCTTGTCCTCTGCTCTGACCATCCTGCTCATTTCCGGCAGGTCACGGCTTAAATGGATCGCGTCAAACTCACATTTCGTCGTACACAGACCGCACCCGATACACTTGTTCTCATCCACGACCGTTGCCCCGCATCCGAGACATCTGGCCGCCTCTGTCTTTACCTGTTCCTCGGTAAATGTGGAACGCAGGTCACGGAAGCTCTCTTTCGCGATTCCCGCTTTCCTTCCCGGAATCTGGCGTTTCGCGTTATCGAATTCCTCCACCACGACATTATCCTTATCCAGCTCCACAAACTGCCGAAGGTCGCGCCCCAGCGTCAGGGAATGTCCCTCATGGACGAAGCGGTGAATCGATTCACATCCTTGCTTTCCTGCCGCAATCGCGTCGATTGCGAATTTCGGTCCCGTATATACATCGCCGCCCACAAAGATGTCCGGCTCTTTAGTCTGGCAGGTCACCGGATCCGCCTTCGCCGTGCCGTTGGGGTTGAACTCCACCGCCGTATCCTTCAGAAGCTCTCCCCAGCAGACAGACTGGCCGATGGAGAGAAGTACATTCTCACACTCTACGGTAATGCAGGCTTCTTCGTCGTACACGGGCGCAAATTTTCCTTCCTCATCGAATACGGAAACGCATTTTTTCAGGACGATACCCTTTACATGGCCGTTGTCCGTGAGGATTTCCTTCGGTCCCCAGCCGTTTTGCACCTCAACGCCTTCTTCCCGCGCTTCCGCCACCTCATCCGCGGCCGCCGGCATCTCCGCCGGAGACTCCAGACAGTACATGCTCACGCTCTCAGAACCGGAGCGGAGCGCTGTCCTGGCCACATCGACGGCTACATTTCCGCCGCCGATCACAACGGTTCGTCCGTTAAGCCTTACATCGGCAGGAAGAATTTCACAATCCGGCGCTTTCGGACTGTCAGTACTCTCCCCGTCACCGGCACCCATTACGGCCTTTTCCGCAAGATTGACCTGCCGCAGGAAATCTACCCCCGTCCGAACGCCGTCTGCGTCCTCTCCGGAGACTCCTGCCATTCTTCCGCCCTGTGCTCCCACAGCTACATAAAACGCCTTGTACCCCGCCTCTCTGAGCTCGGGAATCGTGACATCCTTTCCAACCTCCACGCCACAGCGGAACTCCACGTCCATCTGCCGCAGCACGTCGATCTCCGCCTCGATGACCGACTTCTCCAGACGGAATGACGGGATTCCGTTGAGCAGCATTCCGCCCGGTCTTTTTTCTTTTTCAAACACAGTTACCGGATATCCTTTTG
>CAYTYN010000044.1:0-9929 GCA_964442135.1 uncultured Oscillospiraceae bacterium | reverse complement strand
GTATGTATTGTCCTATTTGTTATCATTCCCATACCACGGGTTCTGTTAACCCTGCGTAATGTATTTAATCATTCCCGTCCCATGAATCGTAGAATTGCAATGTATATTTTGCAGATGAATATTAAAAATCTAGGATAGGCTCTTTTGCCTTTAGGTCGGAAATCTCTTCAGACGGAGGACTTTATAAAATATGGTGTAACATATTTTGTCGAACCTGCATAAATAAAGAAAGAGACCTGAAACAGTCTCCTTTTTCTCTGGCGGAGGACACGGGACTCGAACCCGCGGGGCTGTTACACCTTACTCGCTTTCCAGGCGAGCTCCTTAGCCACTCGGTCAATCCTCCACAACCCATGACTACAATACCTTATCACAAAAGCCGCACCATTGCAAGCAGATTTTCACCTGCTCCCCCCTTACACTCCCATTCATTTTTTTCTTGCATTTTTTCCAAAGCTGCGTCATTATATATGTATAAGCCAAATGGCAGAAGGGAGAGGTGAATAATGAAAATAGCATCCTTCGTACTCAGCATAGCGTCGCTGGCTGTAAGCGTGGCGGCCTTTATCACCGCAGTGGCGGCAGTGACCAGAAAGAGGCACTCAGCTGCCAGATAAGTACGCCGGCGCAGGTAAGCTTCAAAGGTCAGGGGATATGGCTCGTTCCTATCTCCTTTTTGCTTCTTTTATCCCCTTCCCTTATCGAGCCGTCACCTGACAAAGACTGCAGCCTGCCGAACCGCCCATGCAGCTTTCACATTCTGCCTTCGGTTTTTCATACCCTTCGTTTACCAGAAGGAATATACCGCAGCAGGATTTTTCCGGCTCCATCAGTCCGCCTCTTCCTATGCGGACGCCTATCTCTTCAAAATCCAGTATTTCCGCTATTGAGCCTATTTCGGAAATGTCCATGCCGAAAAAGCCCGGACCAAAGCTCTCGCTCATCTCAAGGCCTTCTGCCCGAAATGAGGATCTCATCTCCTCCTTTGCCAAAGTCCTTATCGCGTCCACGTAGGCCGTGCCCCAATAATCTGCGTATATCTGATTCATGGGATCAAGTCCCGAAGGCTGAAAATCTCCGGCGGTACAAGCGTATAGAATGGCTCCTTCTGTCCATGAGGGATCTATCCGCTGGAACACGCGGCAGCTTATGGACGTTCCCCCTGCCTTTAGGCGGCTTCCTTCCATTGAAAACTCATTTTGGGAAAGGAACACCCATTGACTGTTTAAGCATATCCCTTCCTTTAGCCTGTGGAGGATATTGAAGGCTCCCCTTCTCAGCTCCTCACCTTCAAGGCTTACACAGTCCTTTGCCAGACGCCCTTCTAAAAGCTCCCGAGCCATGGCGTCAGCCCGGGCTCTGGAGGGTCTGAAAAAAACCTTTTCCATATCAGCAGCGCTTTATATCGGCAATCCCGACAAATGCTATCCCCTCTTTGTCATCGTCAGAGGGCCATCCGCACGCCTTACATCTGCACTCAGCCATTCACATTCCTCCCATTCTATGACCGGAAAGTTCTAATCTCCGGCTCTATAAAAACGCTGTTTCCGAATATATCGACAGCTTTTATATTCATCCTACTCCCCTTCTTAAGTATTCCTGACCAGGCGGCTTCTATCCCTTGGCCTCTTCTCGTCGAAACGAAGGACGGTCTGTGCAGCTTCCCGTCAAAATCCACATCCACGCTCCATGTCTCCAGAAAATCCAGAGGCCTTTCCCTGATCATTCTCCTGACTCTTTCCCTTTCGCCGTCCCCCGTTATCTCGGAAAGTCCGTCTATACTGAGAGACTCCGGGCGGATGGAAATTAAAATATCCCCTGAAGAGGAAATTTCTTCTCCCCTTATGGTGTAATCTACAGTCAGGCTTTCCTTCCTCCTGCTGCCTTCCTCCTCGTAGACGCTGAAATCCGCTCCTATTCCGTTCAGCCTTCCTATGGACGTCTCCACTGCGAGAGCTCCCGCGTCGCAGGCTATAAAGCGTCTTCCTGACTTAGCTGCCGCGGCGGCCAAGGTTCCGCTGCCGCTGAAAAAGTCCGCGCACAGATCTCCCTCCTTCGTAGATGAAAGGATAATCCTCTCCAGCAGCTGTTCCGGTTTCTGTGTGGCGTATCCGGTCCGCTCCGAGGAGGTTCTGCCCACCATGTCTATCTGCCAGACGTCTTTCATATTGACCATGGTGTACCACCCTGTGTCATCTCGGTATTCCTTTACTCCCTTGAAGCGATAGGGTTTAAGCTGGCGGTTATATGATTTTTCCTTTAGCGGGTAAAAGGCGTGCTTTTTGCTCTTGCCGTAGACCAGCAGAGTGTCGTGCTTTCTGGCAAAATGTCTGGTGCTGCTCCCTCCTGATTTATAAGTCCAAATTACTTCGTTTACGAAATTTTCCTCCCCGAATATCTCGTCCATCAGCAGCTTTGCCCATGCCGCCGCATGCCAGTCCAGATGAACCCAGATCAGACCGTCATCTGCCAGCAGCTCTTTCATCTGCATAAAGGCGGATGTGAGCATGGAAAAATAGCCGATCTTGCCGAACCTCCAGTTGTCTCCATAGGCTCTGTGGCGAATGGTTTCCTTTTCCACCTTCAGCACTGCGTCGTAATCGGTTTTTGAGAAAAAGGGGGGATCGATATATATCATATTTACCCTTCCCCCCATATTTTCACACCGAAGAAGGGAATCCATGACCCTGCCGTTGTCTCCGCGGATGACCATGCTGCCGGAGGATTTTCCGTACTGCTCCGTCATTTTCATAGGGCAGGGCTCACCCTTTTTTATTCCGGCGTATCGGTGCCTTCCGTTTCTGTAGGCTCTTCCCAGCTCCGCCATCACTGTCATCTTCTCTTCCTCCTGCCGCTTCTGCCTCGACTCTCCCAATGTCCTCCTCTCCCCAAAAGAACAGGTATCAGATCCTCCCGTCCCGCAGTTCTCAAGGCTTCCTCTACAGTCCTCCTGTTTTCCGGCTTAGCGTAGTGAATGAGAGCCCTCTGCATTTTCTTCTCTTTCATGCCCTTCGCCACATATACAGGCTTTCCGGTGAACGGATCCCTTTCCGTATGATACATGCACGTCGCCAAGGTGCCCGGGGTAGGATAAAAGTCCTGAACCTGATCCGGTATGAATCCGAATTTCCTGAGATAGAGAGCCAGTTCTATGGCGTCGTGGAGGGTGCTTCCCGGATGGGAGCTGATGAAATACGGCACCAAATACTGCTCCTTGCCCAGCTCTCTGTTCATCTGCCTGTATTCGGCGACGAAACGGTCGAATACCTCCGGTGCAGGCTTCCTCATATAGTACAGCACCTTTTTAGACACGTGCTCCGGGGCCACCTTGAGAGTGCCGCTGACGTGATCACGGCATAGCTCCCTCATGAAATTTCTGTGGTTCGGATCCTCCATCAGATAGTCGTATCTTATACCCGACCTTATGAATACCTTCTTCACGCCGGGCACAGACTTTACCGCCCGAAGGACTTCAATGTATTCCCTGTGATCCACATCCATATTGGGGCATACCGCAGGGTACAGGCAGTCTTTGTTCCTGCACACTCCCCTCTCAAGCTGGAGCTTACATGCCGGCTCTCTGAAGTTGGCCGTCGGCCCGCCTACGTCGTGAATATATCCCTTGAAATCCGGCTTTTTCGTAAGGCTCTCCGCCTCTCTCCTGATGGAATCCACACTTCTGGACCGTACCTGCCGTCCCTGGTGATAGCTCAGGGCGCAAAAGCTGCACCCGCCGAAGCATCCTCGGCTGCTGACTATGCTGAACTTCACCTCTTGCAATGCCGGCACGCCTCCGTCCTTTTCATAGGATGGATGAGCTTCGTTCTCGAAGGGAAGCTCGTACACCCGATCCAGCTCCTCTTCGGAAAGGGGAGACTGAGGCACGTTCTGAATCACGTATACGGTGTCTGTATACTGCTCAGCCAGCCTTCTGCCGCTGATATCGTCGTTGTTCCTGTACTGTAGAGCAAAGCTTTCGCAGTATCTTTCTTTGCTCTCTGAAACCTCTGAAAAGGAAGGCAGGAACACGGTTTTCCCATCGTCGTCAGGCCGTTTCCCTCTGTAGCAGGTTCCCCTTATCCAGGTTATATCCTTTACATCTATGCCTGAATCCAAAGCTTCGGCTATCTCTATTACCGCCCGTTCTCCCATGCCGTAGATGAGAAGATCGGCCTTCGAATCCAGCAGTATGGATCGTCTGACCTTATCGCTCCAGTAGTCGTAGTGGGCGAGACGGCGCAGGCTGGCCTCTATTCCTCCGATTATGACCGGCACGTCCTTATATGCTTCACGGGCACGATTGCTGTAGACGATGACCGCCCTGTCAGGCCGTTTCCCGGGTCTGCCACCGGGAGAATACTGATCCGTCCTCCGTCGGCTCTTAAACGTCGAGTAGTTATTCACCATGGAATCCACCGCTCCCCCGTTTATCAGAAAACCCAGCCGGGGTCTCCCAAACCTCTTAAAATCCTCTGCCGACGTATAGTCCGGCTGAGCCAATATGCCGACCCGGTATCCGAAGCTTTCCAGCAGCCTGCTTATGATGGCCGAGCCGAAGGAGTGATGATCCACGTAAGCGTCAGCTGTAGCCAGAACGAAATCCACCTGATCCCAGTCCCGGCTCTCCATATCCTTTCTGTCTACGGGTAAAAACATTGACCCTCCATCGGTAAAATCCTCAATTTGAAAAAAGAGCGCGGCTGTAAGCCGCGCCTAAAAACAACCTTCTATCTCTCACCTTTATCGTACGGTATTCCTTCCGCCTTCGGCACTCTGGATTTCTTAGATGTAAACGCCAGAACTATCAGCGTTATCAGATACGGGAGAAGCCTGTAAACATGCGGGCTGACCCCTATCTCCGCCAGCATATACACACCGTCTCCGTTAATGTCAAGGCTGGCGTACGTGGCCGCTATGCACTTAAACAGTCCGAAGAGCAGACCTCCCAGAGCTACGTTCAGCGGGGTCCAGTTACCGAATATCATTACCGCCAGAGCCAGGAAGCCGTATCCTGCGACTTCACCGGTCGACGTGCAGTTGGAAGTTGTTAGAGCGTAGGTGAATCCGCCCGCACCGGCTAAAGCGCCTGAAATGGTGGTGCCTATGTATCTCATCTTATATACGTTGATTCCCAGGGAATCCGACGCCTGTGGATTTTCACCGCAGGATCTGAGCCTCAGTCCGAACCTGGTCTTATAGAGAAGTATGGACAGCGCTATAAATATGATTATGCAAAGGTAAGTCGTCAGATATACCTTGTCCAAAAGCAACGTCCCTATGGTTCCGAACTTATATCCGCTCTCATATCCAAAGGTGGTCGGTTTGATCATGAACCAGCTTGCCGCGTCACCTGTGTACATGTTGAGAACGCTCTGCTGAGCTATCAGGTTTATGAAGAAGAGAACAATGGCAGGAGCCATCAGGTTCAGGGCAGTGCCTCCAATAGTCTGGTTAGCCTTGAGAGTAATCGCCGAGAAGGAGAGCAACAGGGAGAAAACAGCTCCGCAAGCGGCAGATACGATAAAGGCCAACAGCATGAGTATCTGCCCGTGTTCCTGAGTGAATATCTGGTTTTCTTGCATCACTCTGACGAACAATACGCCTATGAAAGCTCCGAAGATCATAATACCTTCGAGAGCCAGGTTTATAACACCGCTCCTCTCAGCGAATATACCTGCAAGAGCTACGATGATAAGGGGAATAGCGTAAATCAGGGTCTGCTGTATCAAAAATATCATTACTTATTCCCTCCTTCCTCTTCTGAGGCCGATTCTGCCGCCCCGGTGACAGCTTCCGCGACTTTTCTCTCAGGTTCTATCGTCTCAGGCTTCGGCTCTTCATTTACGTTTATGTCGCCGGCTCTTCTGCTCTTCCTTCCCATAATCTGCCTTATGATCATGGAGAAGGCGCTCAGGTATACGATAGCGGCGATGATGATATCCGATATGTATTCGTTATACGCCGTCAGCGACTTCAGCATCAATCCGTCTATATTCAGGAGGGACATGAACAGTCCTGCGAATATGACGCCTATCGGATGGTTGGACGCCAAGAGGGCCACAGGTATACCGTTAAATCCTTCCGAAGGAAGCGACATGTAAGTGGACCAGTAGAACTCAGTGTTTCCCGACAGGTAGTAAAGAGAGGCTCCCGCAGCGGACAGAGCTCCCGCTATGGCCATGGAGGCTATAATGCTGGCTTTGTCATTGATACCTGCGTATTTCGCTGCGTAGCGGTTGCTGCCGCAAGCCTTCAGCCTGTATCCGAAGGTAGTCTTATTCATCACTATAAATACGATTATGGCTATGATTATAGCCACAACAATGCCTCCGTTCACCTGAGAGCCGGAGAACAGTTTGTCGAGACCCATCTTAGCCGTTTCAACACCGTTGGAGGATGTAGGCTTTACATAGCCTATCTTTCCTCCCTCCTCGCTGTTTTTCAGATAATCCCTCGCATCGAAGAACCATGTGACCAGATTGGCCGCTATCCAGTTGGTCATTATGCAGGTGATTACCTCGTTTATATTTAAGGTAGCCTTGAGGAGGCCCGGTATGGCTCCCCAAACGGCTCCGGCCAGCACTCCCGTACCGAAGGCTAATATCCACACTATCCAGGCCGGAACAACATCCGTCGGCACCACCAGGGCGACATAAAGGGTGCCCGTCGTACCCATCAGATACTGTCCCGGAGCTCCGATATTAAACAGTCCTGTCTTAAACGCTACAGCAACAGAAAGCCCTGTCATGATGAGAGGCGTCCCTCTGAACAGCATGTTGCCGAAGTTTACCGGGTTAAACCCGAAGGAGAGCTGACCATCCACTCTTCCCGTATTGAAAAGACCAAAGAGCACCAGCTTCATGCCTTCTACCATTCCCTTGGTGCTGATTTCGTCCCGGGTAAGTCCTACCACTACTACGATTATCATTCCGACAATAAGTCCGATAAATATGGAAATCAGCGCCGAAGCTATGCTCTGAAAACCGGCCGTGAAGTAAAATTTCTGTTTTCCACTCTTAGGATCTACCTTGAACATTACTCCACCTCCCTGTCCTGTCTCTTAGCGCCTGCCATGTAGAGACCCAGCTCCTGAGGATTCGTCTTTTCAGGATCCAGTTCGCCTACGATCTCGCCTTCATACATTACCAATATCCTGTCCGAAAGGCTCATGACTTCGTCAAGCTCAAGAGAAATGAGCAGAACCGCCCGTCCCTTGTCTCTTTCATCGACAAGCTGGTTGCGTATGTGCTCGATAGCGCCTACATCCAATCCTCTCGTCGGCTGTACAGCTATTACGAGAGGCTCGCCTCTGTCAAGCTCTCTGGCTATTATTGCCTTCTGCTGGTTTCCGCCGGACATGCTTCTGACCATGGTGACCGGCCCCTGACCGCTGCGTACATCGTACTCATCTATGAGCTTTTCCCCATACTCTCTGATGGCGTCGAATTTTAAAAATCCGTGGTTCTGAAACTGCTTTTCCGTGAACCTCTGAAGAACCAAATTCTGTTCCAGCGTGAAATCCAGTATGAGTCCGTGCTTATGCCTGTCCTCGGCGATGTGGCTCATACCCGCCAAGTTTCTCTTCTTAATGCTGGCGCCGGAGATATCCGTACCGCAAAGGGTGATTTTACCGCTGCTGGCCTTCTCAAGTCCTGTTATTCCGTACACCAGCTCGCTCTGACCGTTGCCTTCAATACCCGCGATACAAACGATCTCACCGCTTCTCACTTCAAAGGAAACGTTCTTCACAGCGTCATTCTTGTGGATCTTCGACGGTACTGTCAGTCCCTCCACGGACAGTACGGTTTCCTTAGGCTGAGCAGGCGCTTTTTCTATTTCCAGCTGAACCGGACGGCCCACCATCATGGTGGAAAGCTGCTGCTTAGTCACCTCGGAAGTGTTTACCGTTCCTACCTGCTTCCCCTTGTGGAGCACTGTAACTCTGTCCGAGACGGCCATTATCTCGTTAAGCTTATGGCTTATGAACAAAATAGATTTTCCCTCTTTGGCGAAACCCCTCATAACCCCCATCAGTTCTTCGATTTCCTGAGGAGTGAGGACCGCAGTAGGTTCGTCGAAAATAAGTATCTCGTTATCCCTGTAGAGCATCTTCAGAATTTCTACCCTCTGCTGCATGCCTACTGTGATATCTTCTATCTTCGCATCTATGTCTACCTTGAGTCCGTATTTCTCGGACAGATCAAGGACTCTCTGTCTTGCCTCTTTCTTCTGTAAAAATCCGAACTTAGTGGTCTCAGCCCCGAGTATAATGTTATCCAGCACAGTAAACACGTCTATGAGCTTGAAGTGCTGATGTACCATGCCTATCCCAAGGGCGGTGGCGTCGTTAGGACTATTTATCTTTACGAGCTCACCATTCTTCAGGATCTCACCTTCCTCAGGCTGATAAAGTCCGAATAGAACGCTCATTAATGTGGATTTCCCCGCTCCGTTCTCACCGAGCAGGGCATGTATCTCGCCTTTTCTAAGCCGGAGGGTTATGTCGTCGTTGGCAACGATTCCCGGAAATTCCTTCCTGATGTGCCTCATTTCAATTACGTATTCTGACATAGCGTTTTCCCTGTTCTTTAACGACTTTCGGATGAAACCATCCTGTGTAACGTATTTCCCACAATCCGCAAAAAGGGGGAATCTCTTCCCCCTTCTCTTTACGGATTCTTATAAACCGTCAGGCTTATAAAACAAAGTTAATGTGTTCCCACTGGAGAGTGCTTGGATCGGCAACCTCTTCGTTGGAGATCTCGATTTCGCCGCTCTCTATGCTGGCAAAGAGCTCCTCATACTCCTCTACGGTCCAGTTTTCCAGTGACCAAGTGTCAGTAGGAATTCCTATCCTGCCTTCAGAAGCGCCGAGAGTAGTAACAACTCCGCCGTATTCTGACCAGTTGCCATCGTAGTATGCTCCGATAAGGTCCATAGTGGAACCTGCCAGATCCTTCATGGCAGACGTAACAACAGTATCGGACTGACCGGACTGGTCAACGTCAACGCCGACGATATATCCGTCGTTAGCTGCTGCCGCAGCAGTTCCGGAGCTGAACATGGATCCGCCGCACATGAAGATGATCTCTGTGCCGGACTGATACCATCCGCTAAGCATTGCCTGAAGATCTGAGGAAGCGGAGAATGTGGAACCATACTCCCAGCTATATCTCATTTCAATCTCAACGCCTAATTCAGCAGCTGCTGCTTCAATGCCCTGAACGTATCCATAGCCGTATCTGATGCAAGCCGGATTAGCGCCACCGCCGCCGCCGGAGAATCCAATGGAGGTGAATCCTTCCATTACGATAGCATATCCTGCAAGATATCCTGCCTGCTCTTCTTTGTAGCTAACGGATGCGATGTTGTCGTATCCTTCGGTGGATCCATCGATAAAGATGAAGCATACATCAGGGTATTCCTCGGCCGCCTGAACGATTGCGGTCTCCTGGAGGTATCCTGCCGCTACGATCACTTCAGCGCCGGCATCAGCCGCAGCCTTCATTGCATCGTATCTGTCAGCGTCCGTAGCCGAATCGCCGTTAGCAGGCTGATAGTACTTGTAGGAAAGACCATTCTGGTAAGCATATGCCTTAACACCGTTCCAAGTGAACTGGTTAAAGGACTGGTCCTTCAGCTGACCTACGTCAGTAACGAAGGCAACCTGATAAGTACCATCTTCAGACTCCATGGTATCAGGGATGGAATCGTAATCTACGGTTTCGGAACTTACGTCACCGTCTTGCCCATCGCTGTCAGAGTCGCTGCTGCATGCAGTGAACGCGAATAACATTGCACCGATGAGCAATACTGAAATAAACTTTTTCATGTTATCCTCCTAACCTTTCTAAAAAGAATACACTTGAGATTATATAACAAACAGCGTAAAAATTAAAGAGTTTTTTACTCATCCAAGTCTTTTTGTG
>CAYTYN010000043.1:0-11147 GCA_964442135.1 uncultured Oscillospiraceae bacterium | reverse complement strand
TGGTTCCTATGTTGACATGGGGTTTGGTTCTTTCGAATTTTTGCTTTGCCATTTTTATCTCCTTCTGCCGCCTTTGTCCGGGCCGCACAACCATGCCCGAATCAGGCGGCGATTTACTTCATTTTATTTTTTAACGATCTTTTCTAACATGTTATCAGGCAGCTTCTCGAAGTGGTCGAACTGCATCACATAGACGCCCCGTCCCTGGGTCTTGGAACGAAGGTCTGTAGCGTATCCGAACATCTCCGACAGAGGCACCATGCCTCTTACGGCTACCGCTCCGTTGTTCATGTCGGAGCCTTCGATCCTTCCTCTTCTGGATGAGATATCGCCGATAACGTCCCCCATGTAATCCTCCGGTACAGTTACCTCTACCTTGAAGATCGGCTCCAGGAGCACCGGCTTAGCCTTTTGGGTTGCCTCTCTGAACGCCATGGAAGCGGCAATCTTAAACGCCATTTCGGAGGAGTCTACCTCGTGGTAAGAACCGTCGTAAAGCTCTACTCCGACGTCTACAACCTGATATCCGGCCAAAGGACCGTTCTCCATAGCTTCCTTGATGCCGTCTTCGATCTTAGGTATGAATTCCTTAGGGATGGCTCCTCCAACGATGGAGTTGACGAATTCGAATCCGGAACCCGGCTCCCTGGGATAAACCTTGATCTTAACGTGGCCGTACTGACCGTGGCCTCCGGACTGCTTGGCGTACTTGTAGTCCACATCGGAAGTGGTTGATATGGTTTCCTTATATGATACCTGAGGTTTTCCCACATTAGCCTCTACCTTAAACTCCCGCAGGAGCCTGTCAACGATGATCTCCAAGTGGAGCTCGCCCATTCCGGCGATTATGGTCTGTCCTGTCTCTTCGTTGGTATAGGTTTTAAACGTAGGATCCTCGTCAGCCAGCTTAGAGAGAGCTATGCCCATCTTTTCCTGACCGGCCTTGGTTTTAGGCTCGATGGCTATCTCGATTACCGGATCAGGGAAATCCATGGACTCGAGGATGATCTCGTGCTTCTCGTCGCAAAGGGTGTCGCCTGTAGTAGTGTCCTTTAGACCTACGGCAGCGGCGATATCTCCTGCGTAAACCTTATCGATCTCCTCTCTCTTATTGGCGTGCATCTGAAGGATTCTTCCAATCCTTCCTTTCTTATCCTTAGTGGAGTTGTATACGTAGGAGCCTGATTCCAGAGTCCCTGAATATACTCTGAAGAAAGCCAGCTTTCCGACGAACGGATCAGCCATGATCTTAAACGCCAGAGCGGAAAACGGCTCGCTGTCCGACGCCTTTCTCTCGTCAGGCTCCCCCGTCCCGGGGTTGATTCCCTGGATAGGCGGAATATCTACAGGAGACGGCATGTAATCGATGACAGCGTCCAGCATCATCTGTACACCCTTGTTCCTGTATGCGCTTCCGCAGAGCACAGGAACCATTTCACATGTGATGGTCTGCTTTCTTATAGTGGATTTAATCTCGTCTATGGTCAGCTCTTCGCCATCCAGGAACTTCATCATAAGCTCCTCATCGCATTCTGCGACAGCCTCTATCAGCTTCTCTCTCCACTCGTTTGCCTTATCGAGCATGTCTTCCGGAATGTCGGTAATCTCGAATTCCTTGCCCAGCTCGTCTTTATATATTTCAGCCTTCATCGTGATCAGGTCTATGATTCCGACGAAGGTATCCTCTGCACCTACTGGCAGCTGCACGGGAACGGCATTGGCCTTCAGCCTGTCCTTTACCATATCCACAACCCTGTAGAAGTTAGCTCCGAGAATGTCCATCTTGTTTACGAAGATCATTCTCGGCACTCCGTACTTTTCGGCCTGTCTCCATACGGTCTCGGACTGTGGCTCTACACCGCCCTTTGCACAAAGAACCGTAACAGCTCCGTCCAGGACGCGCAGAGATCTTTCCACCTCTACCGTAAAGTCTACGTGACCCGGGGTATCAATGATGTTGATCCTGTGATCCTTCCACTGTGCTGTAGTTGCCGCAGAGGTAATAGTAATCCCGCGTTCCTGCTCCTGCTCCATCCAGTCCATGGTCGCCGCGCCATCATGGGTCTCGCCGATCTTATGGGTCCTTCCGGTGTAGAAGAGGATTCTTTCGGTAGTGGTGGTCTTACCGGCATCTATGTGGGCCATGATGCCGATATTTCTGGTTTTCTCTAATGGAAACTTCCTGCCAGCCATTACTTTTCCTCCATTCCAAATTTTTACACGTTAATTCCATTAAGAGGTGATTACCATCTGAAATGTGCAAATGCCTTGTTGGCCTCTGCCATTCTGTGGGTATCTTCCTTCTTCTTAACGGATGCTCCTGTGTTATTGGAAGCATCAATGATCTCCTTAGCCAGTCTGTCTGACATGGTTCTCTCTCCTCTCGCTCTGGTAGCGTTGGTGAGCCATCTCAAAGCAAGAGTCTGTCTTCTCTCAGGTCTGACCTCGATAGGAACCTGGTAGTTGGCGCCACCGATTCTTCTGGCTTTGACCTCTAATACAGGCATGATGTTATTTACAGCCTTCTCAAATACTTCAAGCGGTTCCTCTCCGGTGGTAGCTTTAATCTTATCAAAGGCAGAGTATACGATGCTCTGGGCTACGCCCTTTTTCCCATCCAGCATGATGGAATTGATCAGCTTCGCAACTACTACGCTGCCGTATACCGGATCAGGAAGCACTTCTCGCTTTGGTACATTACCTTTTCTAGGCACTTCTCTTCCCTCCTAAAGTCTGACATCCCTCTGTCAAAGGATGCCGTGCATGATTAGCAAAATTTTTAATTGCACTTGTTCTCTTCACCCCGGATAAAGCCCGGGATTACTCCGAAACGGCCATGCAATCAGCGACCGCTCGGCGGTGGCTTCGGGGGTACTCGACGCATCGCTGAAGCATCAAATGCGAAACGCCGCGGCGCCTTAATATCTGTATATATATTAAGGGCACAATTCCCGGATCTCTCTGGCTATTTCTGCTTAGGTCTCTTAGCTCCGTACTTGGAACGAGCCTGCATTCTGTTGGCAACTCCTGCGGTATCAAGAGTTCCTCTTACAATGTGGTACCTTACACCGGGGAGGTCCTTTACCCTTCCGCCCCTGATGAGGACTACGCTGTGTTCCTGAAGGTTATGACCTATGCCGGGAATATAAGCGGTCACTTCGATACCGTTGGTGAGACGTACTCTCGCTACCTTTCTAAGAGCCGAATTAGGCTTCTTAGGAGTTACGGTCTTGACAGATGTGCAAACGCCTCTCTTCTGTGGCGAATGAGTGTCTGTAGCAACTCTCTTAAGGGAATTCATTCCTTTTCCGAGAGCCGGTGCCGTAGACTTCTTAACAGCGCTTGTTCTGCCCTGTCTTACTAACTGGTTGATCGTAGGCATTGTTTTCTCCTTTCCTCGTAAAATATATCTCACAGTCAAATTGGCCCCAAAACTCTATCAGGGCCAAATTAACCGGAAACCACTGAGCATTTTATCACACTTTACCCGATGGCGCAACCAAATTTCAGCCTGAAATCCCTCATCAAAGCCGATGATTTAAAGGATTCCATCGAACATTCCATCCTCCCGGGAAAACGTCTCAAGGTCATCCTCGTCGACAGCTTCTTCCTGAATAGACAGCGCCGTAAAATCCGCTCCATCGCCGATTGCCGGCGTGTAATCCTCCTCCTCTTCCTCCGGAATAGGATCAGGCTCCGCAACGTAGCTGTCAATGTACTCCTGATTCTCGCCGTAATCCAGCTTGATGTTTTTATACATCCTCATACCTGTACCTGCCGGAATCAGCTTGCCGATGATGACGTTCTCCTTAAGTCCCTGAAGCTTGTCGTTCTTCCCCTTTATGGCGGCATCGGTCAGGACTCTGGTCGTCTCCTGGAACGATGCCGCGGACAAGAACGAGTTTGTAGCCAGCGATGCCTTGGTGATACCGAGAAGTATCTGTTTGCCCTTCGCAGGCTCGCCTCCCTCAGCCGCTGCCTTTTCATTGGCTTCTTCGATTTCCAGCTTGCTGTACATTCCACCGGGAAGAAGATCGGTGTCTCCCGAATCCTCTATCCTCATCTTGGAAAGCATCTGGCTTACGATAACCTCTATGTGCTTGTCGTTGATGTCAACACCTTGGTTCTTGTATACCCTCTGCACTTCCTTGAGAAGGTACTGGTATACTCCGGCGATGCCGTTCAGTCTCAGTATATCGTGAGGGTTGAGAGGTCCGCTGGTGATGTTGTCACCGGGTTCTACATGATCCCCCTTCTTAACAGCCAGTCTGGCTCCGTAAGGCACTATGTAGGTTCTGTCCCCTTCTTCCGGGTTTCTCACGGTGACCTCCGTCTTATTATCAGAGCGGAGGAAAATGTCTGTAACGATACCTTCGTTTTCGCATATCTCAGCAAGTCCCTTCGGCTTTCTCGCCTCGAACAGCTCCTCTACTCTCGGAAGGCCGTGGGTAATATCGCTTCCCGCCACGCCGCCGGTATGGAACGTACGCATGGTAAGCTGTGTACCCGGTTCTCCTATGGACTGGGCCGCCGTGATACCTACCGATTCGCCGATATTGACCTCTTCCCCTGTTGCCAGGTTCCTTCCGTAGCACTTGGCACAGATTCCCGATTTGCTGCGGCATGTCATGGCGGAACGGATCATTACGGACTCTATTCCCCTCTCCGCTATCTCCTTTGACATATCATCGGAGATCTCTTCTCCGCCGTTTACGAGAACCTCTCCGGTCTTGGGATCGATTATGTCGTTAAGGGCGGTCCTTCCCGCTATTCTCTGATCCAGCGGCTCTATTGTTGCCTTTCCGTCGGTAAAGGCCCTCACCTCCACACCTTCCGCAGCGCCGCAGTCGAATTCTCTCACGATGACGTTATGAGATACGTCCACCAGACGCCGAGTCAAATAACCGGAGTCGGCCGTCCTCAGCGCGGTATCCGTAAGTCCCTTTCTCGCTCCGTTGGAGGATATGAAGTATTCCAGTATGGAAAGGCCTTCGCGGAAGTTTGCCTTAATGGGAATCTCTACAGTCTTGCCTGTGGCGTTAGCCATCAATCCTCTCATTCCGCCGATCTGCCTTATCTGGTTCTTGCTTCCTCGCGCTCCGGAGGAAGCCATGATGTTCAGATTGTTGTTAGGCTCCAGAGAGTCCATGAGAGCGTCCGCCACGTCGTCAGTAGTCTTGTTCCAAATGTCTATTACCTTCTCATATCTTTCGGAATTGGATATGAGGCCCATCCTGAACGCCTTTTCGTATTTATCTACCTGCTCCTGAGCATCTCCTACTATTTCCCATTTATTGTCAGGAATCTTCATGTCGTCGACTCCGATGGTTACGGCAGCCTTTGTGGAGTAGTGATATCCCATGTCCTTTATGTAGTCCAGCATGATGACGGTGCCTGTGTTGCCGTGAGCCCTGTAGCATTTATCGATTATATCTCCCAGGCTCTTCTTTCCGCAGAGGAAATCTACCTCCAGGGAATACTTGTCCTTAGACCTGTCCACAAAACCCAGATCCTGAGGGATCTCCTGGTTGTATATGAACCGTCCTACAGTGGACTCCACCAATCGGCCCCGCTTATCATCTTCGCCGGCATATCTGCGCACCTTAACCTTAGCGTGGACGCTGACCACGCCTGCACGATACGCCATGATCATCTCCTCCATGTCGGTGAAGACCTTGTTATCTCCCTTTTCGGGAACTCTCTCGTAACCTGCCGCTCTGTTGGCTTCCGCCTGTTTTTCGTTCTTGAACTCGTCCATGATGTAGGCTGTCTTCTCTTTCCCCTCATCATCGACGGTCACTTTCTTGGCGGTTCCCGGATAGGTCAGGTAGTAAGCTCCGAGTATCATGTCCTGGGTAGGAGTGGTAATAGGCGATCCGTCCTTAGGCGCCAGAATGTTATTCACTGAGAGCATGAGGAATCTGGCCTCGGCCTGAGCTTCCACGGAAAGAGGCACGTGAACAGCCATCTGGTCTCCGTCAAAGTCTGCGTTGAAGGCTGTACAAACGAGAGGATGAAGCTTGATGGCCTTACCCTCTACAAGTACCGGCTCAAAGGCCTGGATACCCAATCTGTGAAGAGTCGGCGCCCGGTTCAGCATTACCGGATGCTCTTTTATAACCTCCTCCAGGACGTCCCATACCTCAGGCTTAACCCTTTCCACCATTCTCTTGGCGTTCTTGATATTATGGGCGTATCCCTGAGCTACCAGTTCTTTCATTATGAACGGTTTAAACAGCTCAAGAGCCATTTTCTTAGGAAGACCGCACTGATAGAACTTCAGCTCCGGACCTACTACGATTACAGATCTTCCGGAGTAGTCTACACGTTTTCCCAAAAGATTCTGTCTGAACCGTCCCTGTTTACCCTTCAGCATGTCGGACAGAGACTTAAGAGGCCTGGATCCCGGCCCTGTCACCGGCCGTCCCCTTCTTCCGTTATCTATCAACGAGTCTACAGCCTCCTGGAGCATTCTCTTCTCGTTCCTGACGATAATGTCGGGAGCGGACAGCTCCAGAAGCCTCGAGAGCCTGTTATTTCTGTTTATTACACGTCTGTATAGATCGTTCAGATCGCTGGTGGCGAACCTTCCGCCGTCCAGCTGCACCATAGGCCTGATATCGGGCGGGATGACAGGAATAACCTCCAAAACCATCCATTCCGGTCTGTTTCCTGAAAGCCTGAGAGCCTCCACAGCCTCCAGCCTTCTTACGATCCTGATCTTCTTCTGCCCTGTGGCGTCCTTCAGCTTATCCCTGAGATCCGCTGACAGCTCCTCCAGGTCGATGTGGCACAGAAGCTCTCTCACAGCCTCAGCGCCCATCCCTGCCTTAAAGGAATTTCCGTATGTGTCCCTGGCCTCTCTGTACTGCTGCTCAGTGAGTATCTCCTTATATCCCAGATCCGTATCTCCCGGATCGGTAACTATGTACGCCGCGAAATAGAGCACCTTCTCCAGATTTCTCGGAGTAACGTCCAGAACCAGTCCCATTCTGGAAGGTATGCCCTTGAAATACCAGATGTGAGAAACGGGTGCGGCCAGCTTTATGTGGCCCATCCTTTCGCGTCTGACCTTCGCCTTGGTTACTTCAACTCCACAGCGGTCGCAGACGATCCCCTTGAAGCGGATCCTCTTATACTTTCCGCAGTGGCACTCCCAGTCCTTCATAGGGCCGAAAATCCTCTCGCAGAATAAACCGTCCTTTTCTGGCTTAAGGGTTCTGTAGTTTATGGTCTCCGGCTTGGTTACCTCGCCGTGGGACCACTCGAGTATCTTCTCGGTGGAAGCCAGTCTTATCTGCAGCGACTCAAAGTTGTTGAGTTCATTCTGCGCGTTTCTGTTTGTCAGATTCTCGCTCAAAGATTTCCTCCCCTTCCTTAAAATTCTTCATCAAAGTCGGCACTGCTGTCGTCGCTGTCTTCAATTTCCTCGCTGAAGCCGGCCTCGTACAGTCCCTCTTCGCTTTCCAGCTTATTTTCCACATCCATAATGCTGTCTATCCCGGAGCCGTCGTCGTACTCTGAGGACTCTTTGATCTGAACCTCTTCGTTATTCTCGGAAAGAACTCTGACATCGAGAGCCAGTGACTGCATTTCCTTTATGAGTACCTTGAAGGATTCCGGAATTCCGGGCTCGGGGATGTTCTCGCCCTTTACAATAGCCTCATAGGTCTGAACCCTTCCCACTATATCGTCAGACTTGACAGTGAGGATCTCCTGGAGGGTGTAGGCGGCTCCGTACGCTTCCAGCGCCCAGACCTCCATTTCCCCGAAACGCTGTCCGCCGAACTGGGCTTTTCCTCCGAGAGGCTGCTGTGTAACGAGGGAGTAAGGGCCCGTGCTCCTGGCGTGAATCTTGTCATCTACCAGATGGTGGAGCTTCAGCATATACATGTATCCTACGGTAACAGGGTTATCGAAATATTCTCCCGTCCTTCCGTCTCTCAGGCGGAGCTTTCCCGTCTCAGAATATCCGCAGTCCACCAGCATCTCTCTTATATCCTTTTCCGTAGCGCCGTCGAATACAGGGGTGGCGATGTACCAGCCCTTCTTCTTAGCCGCCAGACCGAGATGAACCTCAAGCACCTGTCCTACGTTCATTCGGGAAGGTACGCCGAGAGGATTCAGCATTACCTGAAGGGCTTCGCCGTTTTCCATAAACGGCATGTCCTCCTGCGGAAGTATCCTGGATATTACACCCTTGTTTCCGTGGCGGCCCGCCATTTTGTCGCCTACGTTTATCTTTCTCTTGTTGGCAATGTAGCATCTTACCAGTTTATTTACTCCCGGCGGAAGCTCGTCCCCCGCTTCTCTGGTAAATACTCTGACGTCTACTACGATACCCGTTTCCCCGTGGGGAACTCTAAGGGACGTGTCCCTGACCTCTCTGGCCTTCTCTCCGAATATGGCCCTCAGAAGCCTTTCCTCCGCTGAAAGATCGTTTTCTCCCTTAGGAGTAACCTTGCCCACCAGAATATCGGTGGCGTCCACCTCGGCTCCTATTCTGATAATGCCTTCCTCGTCCAGATTCCTCAGAGCGTCTTCTCCCACGTTAGGAATGTCTCTGGTTATCTCCTCAGGCCCCAGCTTCGTATCTCTGGCTTCAGCTTCATATTCCACTATGTGTATGGATGTGAGGACGTCGTCCATGAGAAGCTTCTCATTCAGTATTATTGCGTCCTCATAGTTGTATCCTTCCCATGTCATGAAGCCTATGAGAAGGTTCTTGCCCAGGGCTATCTCTCCCTGATCCGTAGAAGGACCGTCGGCTATGACCTCACCCTTTTCAATGTGCTCTCCGTGGAACACTATAGGCTTCTGATTTATGCAGGTTCCCTGATTGGAACGCTTAAACTTCTGCAGCTTGTACTCGTCCAGTCCGTTGTCATCGTCCCGCCTTATGGCGATGTGATCCGCCTCTACGTACTCAACCGTACCTGAATTCTTAGCCAGAAGAACTACCCCTGAATCTCTCGCAGCCTTATATTCCATACCGGTTCCTACGTAAGGAGCTTCCGTTACCAGAAGAGGCACTGCCTGTCTCTGCATGTTGGATCCCATCAATGCACGGTTAGCATCGTCGTTTTCCAGGAACGGTATCATAGCGGTGGCTACGGACACTACCTGCTTAGGAGATACGTCCATCATGTCCACGGATTCTCTCGGGAACATGGCGATCTCGCCTCCTACACCTCTGGCAGCGACTCTTGCGTTGACAAAATGGCCCTCTTCATCCAGCGGTTCGTTGGCCTGAGCTATGATTAGAAGCTCCTCCTCATCTGCCGTTATGTATCTTATCTCGTCCGTTACTATGCCTGTTTCTTTATCTACAACTCTGTACGGAGTCTCGATGAATCCGTACTGATCGATTATTCCGTATGTGGTGAGGGAACCGATAAGTCCGATGTTAGGACCTTCCGGCGTCTCTATAGGGCACATCCTTCCGTAGTGGGAATGATGCACGTCTCGAACCTCCATTCCCGCCCTTTCTCTGGACAGACCACCCGGTCCCAAGGCGGAAAGCCTTCTCTTATGAGTCAGCTCTGCGAGAGGATTGTTCTGATCCATGAACTGGGAAAGCTGGGAGCTTCCGAAGAATTCCTTCACAGCGGCTGTAACAGGTCTTATGTTCACCAGCGCCTGAGGAGTAGCTACATCCAAATCCTGAATGGTCATTCTCTCCTTTATGACCCTCTCCATCCTGGCAAGACCTATCCTGAACTGATTCTGGAGAAGCTCTCCTACAGTCCTCAGTCTCCTGTTTCCTAAATGGTCTATGTCGTCGGTATTTCCTATTCCATAGTTCAGGTTCAGCATGTAGCTGACGGAAGCTATGATGTCAGACATGATTATGTGCTTAGGACAAAGCTCGTGCTTTCTGGCTGAAAGAGCAGCTCTTATCTCGTCCTCAGTCTCAGCCTCAGCCAGTATCTCCATGAGAACCGGATAATATACCTTATCACCCAGCTTAATGTCGGAAATGTCAAAATGGACATACCTGTCAAGATCCACGAATCTGTTCCCTATGACCTTAGTCACCACGCTATCGTCAGTCTTGCCGTACGCCATTACATATTCGACACCTGCATTTTCAATTTCCCTGCCCATGGCTCTGGTTATCCTGCCGCCTGCTTCCACCAGTATTTCACCTGTGTTAGGATCTACAACATCCTCGGCGGCGGCTACATCCACCAGCCTGTTGGATAACCCCAGCTTTTTATTGTATTTATATCTGCCCACTTTGGCGAGATCATATCTCTTAGGATCGAAGAACAAAGAGTTCAACAGAGTTCTGGCGCTGTCCACCGTAGGCGGTTCGCCGGGTCTGAGCCTTCTGTATATCTCCTTGAGACCCGACTCGTAGTCGGCAGTAGTATCCTTTTCAAGAGTGCGAAGGAGTCTGTTATCCTCTCCGAATAAATCGATTATCTCTTTATTCGAACCTATCCCCATGGCCCTCAGGAATGTGGTCAGAGGCTGCTTCCTAGTCCTATCCACCCTGACCGAGATTATCTCGTTGGAATCAGTCTCGTATTCCAGCCACGCTCCTCTGTTAGGTATTATCTGGGAGAAATAGAGCTGTTTGCCCGACTTGTCCGTTTCCACACTGTAGTACGGACCCGGTGATCGAACCAACTGAGTTACGATAACTCTCTCTGCTCCATTGTAGATGAAAGTGCCTTTTTCTGTCATCAATGGGAAGTCGCCCATGAAGACTTCCTGTTCCTTTACTTCGCCGGTTTCTTTATTTACGAGACGAACTCTTACCTTCAGCGGAGCTGCATAGGTAACGTCTCTCTCTTTACACTCCTCCTGTTCGTATTTAGGAGGGTCGTTAAGCGAATAATCTATAAACTCCAGTATGAGATTATTCGCGTAATCGCGTATAGGGGAGATGTCTTCGAACACTTCGCGCAGACCCTCTTTAAGGAACCAGTTATAGGAACTTGTCTGAATCTCGATGAGATTGGGCATCCGTCCTACTTCGTTGATCTTGGAGAAGGTCATACGTTCTTTTCTACCAACTTTGATAGGTTTTGGCATTTTCATCACTCCTTATATTTATCTGTTCACATTCTTGTGGCAATCTAAAATTTTATCATGATTTTGTCCAGTGGTCAATACCGGAGCGCTAAAAAAGCCGCCAA
>CAYTYN010000042.1:0-12355 GCA_964442135.1 uncultured Oscillospiraceae bacterium | reverse complement strand
GAGATAGGCGATTAGGCTTTTCTCTCCATGTGGGTTGAGCTTTTATGTACAGTCTAAAATGCGGTCCTTTAAGGGCCGCATTAATACGATCATATTTATCTAAAATATTTTACAGCCGATCGGAACATTCCCATGTCGTAATTGCCGGGAACATTCTTATATAGGCTCCTCCCCACTCTCTCTGAGTGACCCATCTTTCCCAGCACTCTTCCGTCAGGAGACGTTATGCCCTCTATGGCGTAGTAGGATCCGTTAGGGTTAAACTGAATGTTTCCCGTCGCCTTTCCGTCAAAATCCACGTACTGAGTTGCGATCTGACCGGTTTCCGCCATCCTTCGTATCAGCTCCTCATCGGCAACGAACCGGCCCTCTCCGTGAGAAATAGGCACCGTGTAGATGTCTCCCGGTCTGGTTTCCGAAAGCCATGGAGACTTATCGGAGACTATCCTGGTCATTACCAGCTTTGACTGGTGCCTGCCTATCTCATTGAAGGTCAGAGTCGGACAGCTTTCATCGGTATCCATGATCCTTCCGAAGGGCACCAGACCCAGCTTTATAAGCGCCTGAAAACCGTTGCATATTCCGGCCATAAGTCCGTCTCTCTTCTCCAGCAGATTTTCTACCGATTCCTTTATCTCTCCGTTTCTGAAGAAGGCAGTAATGAACTTTCCTGAGCCGTCAGGTTCATCTCCTCCGGAAAAGCCTCCGGGAATAAAGATTATCTGTGATTCTCCTATTTTAGACGCGAATTCCTCCACAGATCTGGATACCGCATCCGGCGTGAGATTGTTTATGACGAAGATCTCCGGATCCGCACCTGCTTTTTCGAAAGCCTTTGCGGAATCATACTCGCAGTTGGTTCCCGGGAAGACAGGAATCAAAACCTTAGGCCTTGCCTTTTTTATCCTGCACGTATACCTGCTCTCAGCCCGGAAGGTAAATGTCTCATATTTTGCCGAAGCTGCGTCTATTCTGCACGGATATATGCTTTCCAGCTTGTCCTCATAGGCCTTTTCAATATCCGTAAGATCAGCCTGCTCTCCGCCCATTGACAGCTCATATTTATCTGTGGTGGCGCCCAGCCTGATCACATTAAATCCTTGGATATCCTTAAATCTATGGTAAAGGGATCCCTCCCCGTCCTCGACGATAAATGAACCGTAGGAATATTGGAAAACATCGTCTGCTGTTACAGAATCGTCATAGGTGAATCCGATCATATTGCCCATGCTCATCTTTATAACGGCTTCAGCTGCACCGCCGTATCCGGGCGTGTACGCCGCCAAAATCCTTCCTGATGAAATCTCCCTGTGTACAGCGCTGAACAGTTTTTTCAAGCTCTCCCCGTCGGGAAGACCGGCGTCGTTGAGACAAGGCGTTAACATAAATACATTATGGTTAACTCCTTTAAACTCCGGCGATATTATATCCTTCGGGGCCGCTGTGGTCACGGCAAAGGATATGAGAGTAGGAGGAACGTCGATATCCTCAAAGCTTCCGCTCATGGAATCCTTTCCTCCGATAGCCGCAACCTCCAGCTCCATCTGAGCTATGTAGGCTCCCAGTACGGCGGCCATCGGCTTACCCCACCGCCTTCCTTCTCTTCCCGGCTTTTCAAAGTATTCCTGGAAGGAAAGATAGGTATGGTCAAGGGACGCACCCGTGGCTGCGAGCTTAGACAAGGATTCCACTACCGCAAGATAAGCCCCCTTATATGGATCTGCGGAAGAAACGTAGGGATTGAAGCCGTATGACATTACGGAGCAAGTGTCAGCGTTCTTCTTCTCCGAAGAGATGAGATTAACCATTGCCTGTATAGGCGTCCTCTGATACCTGCCTCCGAAGGGCATGAGAACAGTCCCCGCCCCTATGGTCGAGTCAAACCGTTCGGAAAGTCCTCGCTGAGAGCATACGTTCAGATCCGATACTAAAGCCTTCATCCTGTCGGACAGGGATCCCTCCCTGAGAGACTGATTTACCGGCCTTTCATTTATGTCAATGGGCTTTTCTACGCTTACATCTATGTGTTTTTCTGCTCCGTTGGTGTCGAGGAAGGCTCTCGAAATATCCACTATAGCCTTACCGTTCCAGTACATCTTAAGCTGAGGTTCGTCGGTTACTTTGGCGACTACAGTGGCTTCCAGATTTTCCTGACGCGCCAGCTCCATGAATCTATCGGCGTCATCCCCACCTACTACCACAGCCATTCTTTCCTGAGATTCGCTTATGGCCAGCTCAGTTCCGTCAAGTCCTTCGTATTTCTTCGGCACCGCGTTAAGATCTATGGAGAGACCGTCAGCAAGCTCCCCTATGGCTACAGACACTCCCCCTGCCCCGAAGTCGTTACATCGCTTTATGAGAAGGGAGGCCTCCGGATTTCTGAACAGGCGCTGGAGCTTTCTCTCCTCAGGAGCGTTACCCTTTTGCACTTCGGCTCCGCAGTCAGCGAGGGAGTCCAGATTATGTGACTTTGACGAACCTGTAGCTCCGCCGCAGCCGTCCCGTCCTGTTCTTCCGCCCAAAAGTATGACCACATCTCCGGCTGCGGGCTTTTCTCTTTTCACATTTTCAGCAGGCGCCGCGGCAACCACTGCCCCTACTTCCATGCGCTTAGCCACATATCCGGGATGATACAGCTCTGAAACCTGTCCTGTGGCAAGGCCGATCTGATTGCCGTAGGAGCTGTATCCTGCCGCAGCCGTAGTCACGATTTTTCTCTGAGGCAGCTTGCCTTCCATAGTCTGGGAAACCGGCAGAAGCGGGTCTGCCGCCCCTGTCACTCTCATGGCAGAATAGACATAGCTTCTCCCCGACAGAGGATCTCGAATGGCGCCTCCGATACAGGTAGCCGCCCCTCCGAATGGCTCTATCTCCGTAGGATGATTATGGGTTTCATTCTTAAAGAGAAGGAGCCATTTTTCCGTCTCATCGCCGAACCTGACGTCTATTTTTACAGTACAGGCGTTTATCTCATCAGATTCATCCAAACCCTCCAGCTTTCCTTCGGCCTTCAGGGATTTAGCGGCGATAGTTCCTATATCCATGAGAGTAACGGGCTTTGTCACGTTAAGCCTTTCTCTCGTCTTCAAATAGTCCTCGTAAGCCCTTTTAACCAGCGGGTCGTGGAATTCTACGTCGTCTATGATGGTGTTAAAGGTAGTATGACGGCAGTGATCCGACCAATAGGTATCTATTACTTTGATTTCCGTTATGGTAGGATCCTTTCCCCGTTTTCTGAAGTAGTCCTGACAGAACTTAAGATCCCCCATGTCCATAGCCAGGCCTCTTTGGGAGAGCAGCTCCTGAAGTCCCTTTTCGTCCAGGTCATTGAAGCCGTTTAAAATCTCCACTTCCGTCGGAATCTCGGCTTCCATCCTCAAGGTTTCGAACCGGTCTAAGGATGCCTCCCTAGATTCCACCGGATTGATAAGGTAGCTCTTTATACGGCTGTACTGGTCGTCTGTAAGCTGTCCGGAGAGGAGATATACCTTGGCCGTCCTCACGTCAGGCCTTTCCATCTTCGATATGAGCTGAATGCATTCCGCGGCCGAATTGGCGCGCTGATCGAACTGACCCGGAAGATATTCCACAGCCAGGATCCTGTCTCCCTCCGATGGAGATAAGTCCCTGTAGACGTCGTCTACCTGAGGCTCGGAGAATACAGTGCCTATGACTCTTTCGAAGAGATCCTCGTCTATATTTTCAACGTCGTATCTATTTAAGATTCTCAGTCCCGCAAGGCTTTCTATCCCCAAGATTTCATTGAATTCTCTCTTTAGATTGGCGGCTTCCTGAGCGAACAAAGGCTTTTTTTCAACGTAAATCCTGTAAACCATGTTACTCCTCCAATGCCTCGAGAGCACGCCGGCCTATATCTTTTCTGTAGTAGGCGTTCTCAAAGAAAATCTCTCCTACGGCTTCATAGGCGCAGGCTATGGCCTCCCCCATCGTCTTTGCGGTGGCTGTCACACCCAGAACTCTCCCTCCGCCGGTCACAAGCTTCCCCTCATCGTCAAGTTCCGCTCCGGCCACGTATACCTTTTTTACCCGGTCAGGGATGTCGATGGGGTATCCCTTTTCATAGGAAACCGGATATCCTTTTGAGGCCATCACCACGCAGCAGGCCGAATCATCCGAAAATCTTATATCAGCCTGCTCAAGGGTCCCGTCCGCCACGTGGAGCATTATATCCAAAAGGTCGCTCTCCAAAAGAGGCAGAACCACCTGAGTCTCCGGATCTCCGAACCTACAGTTGTATTCGATAACCTTAGGACCGTCCTCAGTTATCATGAGACCGAAGTATAGACACCCGGAAAAGCTTCTGCCCTCTTTGTTCATGGCAATCATGGTCGGAAGAAATATCTCCTCGGCGCAGCGCTGGGCCACTTCTTCTGTGTAGTACGGGTTAGGCGCTACAGTGCCCATACCTCCCGTGTTAAGACCCTTATCCCCGTCTAAGGCTCTCTTGTGATCCATGGAGGATACCATTGGAACCAGAGTCCTTCCGTCGGTAAAGGACAGGACCGATACCTCCGGACCTGTGAGGAACTCCTCGATCACCACACAGGTGCCGCTGTCTCCGAACACCTTGTCCTCCATCATGGATTGCACAGCCCTTTCAGCATCCTCCAAAGTCTCCGCTATGATTACACCTTTGCCGAGAGCCAGACCGTCGGCCTTAACCACTATAGGCATATCACAGGTCTTAAGGTACGCCAAAGCCTCGGTCATATCGGTGAAGGTCTCATATTTCGCCGTAGGAATTCCGTACTTTTTCATAAGCTCTTTTGAAAAAGCCTTGCTGCCTTCTATGATAGCCGCTTTTTTGTCCGGACCGAAGCATTTTATCCCTTCGGCTCTGAGAAGATCTACCAAGCCCAAAACCAGCGGATCGTCAGGAGCTACTACGGCGAAATCTATGGAATTATCCACAGCGAATTTCACGATGGCCTCCAGATCTGTAGCCTTAATATCCACGCACTCAGCGTCAGAAGCTATGCCTCCGTTTCCCGGAAGGGCGTATATCTTGTCGACTTTGCCTGACTCCTTTATCTTCTTTATTATGGCGTGTTCTCTTCCTCCGCCGCCAACGACCATTACTTTCATATCAATGCCTCCTAAAATCGACGCGCCAATCAGTGGTGGAAAAGTCTGATTCCTGTAAACACGGTAACTATGCCGTACTTGTTGCAGACCTCCAGAACGTTGTCGTCCCTTACAGAGCCTCCCGGCTCCGCTATAAACGAAACACCGCTCTTCCTCGCCCTCTCGATGTTGTCACCGAAGGGGAAGAAGGCGTCGCTTCCCAAGGCTACGCCGGAAATCGTTTTGAGATAAGCCTTCTTCTCCTCGGCCGTAAAAGGCTCGGGTCTCCTGGTGAAAAGCCTCTGCCACCGGCCGTCTCCCAGTACGTCCTCCCACTCGTCTCCCAGGTAAACATTTATGGCGTTATCCCTGTCAGCCCTTCCGATCTCTTCCCTGAAAGGAAGGTTTATCACCATGTCTGCCTGCCTCAGATGCCAGAAATCCGCTTTGCCTCCTGCCAGCCTGGTGCAGTGAATCCTGGACTGCTGTCCTGCTCCTACGCCTATGGTCTGACCGCCCACAGCGTATGCCACTGAGTTTGACTGGGTGTACTTAAGGGTTATGAGGGACAGGATGAGATCCCTTACCGCCGATTCGGGAAGCTCCTTATTCTCAGTGACTATGTTGGTAAGGTCCTCTGCCGTAATGAGCTTGTCGTTCCTGTTCTGACAAAAGGTGATTCCGAACACCTGCTTCTTTTCCTCAGATGCCGGAATGTAATCAGGATCTATCTTAACTATGTTGTAATTGCCGTTTTTCTTGGATTTCAGTATTTCGAGAGCTTCGTCGGTATATCCGGGAGCTATTATGCCGTCGGATACTTCTCTCTTCAGTATGAGGGCGGTAGTCTTGTCGCATACCTCGCTGAGAGCCGCCCAGTCTCCGTATGAGGACATCCTGTCCGTTCCCCTGGCTCTAGCGTAAGCTGTGGCTATAGGGGAATCGTCCAGTCCTTCTATGTCGTCGACAAAGCACGCTTTCTTCAGGGTATCGCTCATTGGGACGGCCACAGACGCCGAAGTGGGACTCACGTGCTTAAATGAAGCGGCGGCCGGCAGCTTCAGGCTCTCCTTCAGCTCTTTGACCAGCTGCCAGCTGTTGAAAGCGTCGAGAAAATTTATGTATCCGGGACGTCCGTTTAGGATCTCTATGGGAAGCTCGTCTCCGTTTTCCATGAATATTCCGGCCGGCTTCTGATTAGGATTGCACCCGTACTTCAACTCAAATTCTTTCATATAATCACGCCTCCTGACCGTATTTGTTTATAAGCCTGTCAGTAAATTCGCCGCTGACAATATCGGTATACCTGACGTACAGGGATATCCTGTTGTCAGAGTCCAGATTATTCCAAATATCATCTGTGAACTGATCTATATGATCGGGAAGGTCGACCAGCTCAGGATCTGCGGTAAACGTAGGAATAGGACTTCCGTCGCACATGTAAGTGTGTATGAATCTGCCCTCCCCCTCTATGGCTTCGTAATTGTAGAAGAATCTGGAGCACCCGCTGCCTTCGGCGTCGGCGCTCTTCAAAATGCTCAGCTTGAACCTGAGAGGATTCTCTTTTCCGCTGTAACCGTTCAAATCTATCATACCGCTGATTCTCGGCGTCCAGTTAGGATAGTCCGGCTCGAATGTTCTGGTCATGAGGGCGTCCTCAAAGCTTTTTCCCCGAGCCATGTAATCGTATACCGTATCCGTCTGATCGCCGTTGGTGACTATGATGGAATCCCCGTACACCCTGATGGGATAATATATTATCAAACTGGGATCCTCCACCTTTGACGAATCATAGGGAAGGATTTTCAGACTTCTGTCCTCCTTCACGAATATTCGGTTTCGGCTGTTAGGACTTCTTCCCATGATGAAGTAGGCGGCAACAGCCTTTGTACCGTCGGGAGTAAGGCCAAGAACTATCCCTCTGCCTACGTAGGAATTCCCCTCTATCCTCTCTCCCACAGTCTTCTTCTCATATACGTTCATCTAAATCTCACCTTTCAAAATCCTGCTGCTAATGTCCTCTACCGCTGCCGGAAGGATTACCCATTCCGCCTGCTCCATTACCCGCTTCTGGAGAGCTTCAGGAGTGTCCCCTTCCTCCACGTCGACGGCCTTCTGATAAATTATCCTTCCCCCGTCGGGTATCTCGTTGACGAAATGGACCGTGGCTCCTGTCACCTTTACCCCGTAATTCAGAGCCTTCTCGTGAACGTGAAGTCCGTAACAGCCTTTGCCGCAGAAGGACGGTATGAGGGATGGATGGACATTGATTATCCTGTCCTCAAAATTCTTTATAAACTCTCCGCTCAGGATCTTGAGAAAGCCGGCAAGGACGATAAGCTCCGTTTTTTCCGATTTTAACCTTTCAAGAAGCTCCTCCTCGCTTTTAAAGACAAAACCCGTTATGCCGGCTTTTTTCGCCCTCTCCAGGGCATAAGCCTGTTCCCTATCGGAAGCCACCATGATTATTTCCGCTGACCGAATCCTGCCTGAATCTATTGCATCGATTATGGCCTGCAAATTGGTGCCTCCTCCCGAGACGAGAACGGCAGTCCTGACCTTCAGCATATAGTCACGCCCTCTCCCTTAACAGTCTTTCCCAGTACGTAAGCGTCTTCACCGGCGTCCTTCAGCGCTTCGATGGCTCTTTCGGCGTTTTCCGGCGAAACAATCACCGTCATCCCCACTCCCATGTTGAAGGTATTGAACATATCCCTCCAAGGCACGTTGCCCGCCTTGGATATAAGGTCGAATATGGGAAGAACTCTTACATCCTCCCTTTTTATCTCCGCGCCGACGCCCTCAGGAAGGCTTCTCGGTATGTTCTCGAAAAATCCTCCGCCGGTTATATGAGCTATGGATTTTACTTCCACACGGCTCCTGAGAGCCTTTATGGCTTTTACGTAAATCTTCGTCGGAGTGAGAAGGGTTTCTCCCAAAGACCTTCCTCCAAGCTCCTCCACAGGCTTTTTAAGGTCGGCGTTTTCTACGTCAAATACCTTTCTCAACAGGGAAAATCCGTTGGAGTGCACCCCTGACGACGGAATTCCTATGATAATGTCCCCTTCCCTAACCGAGCTGTTGTCCAAAATATCATCTCTGTCGGCAACTCCTACGGCAAAACCGGCCAGATCGTATTCGTCCTCGGGGTAAAATCCCGGCATTTCCGCCGTCTCTCCTCCGGTCAGAGCCGCTTCGGACCGGACGCAGCCCTCCGCTACTCCCCCTACAATAGACGCGATCTTTTCCGGATAATTCTTTCCGCAGGCGATGTAATCCAGGAAGAACAGAGGCTTCGCCCCTGCGCACACTATATCGTTGACACACATGGCGACACAGTCTATCCCCACCGTGTCGTGCTTATCCATGAGAAAGGCTATTCTCAGTTTAGTTCCCACGCCGTCGGTTCCCGCAACAAGGACCGGATTTTTAATACCTGCGAGATCCAGCTCGAAAAGTCCTCCGAAACCGCCGATATCGGATTTGCTTCCGAATACCATCGTTCTTGCTATATGGCTCTTCATAAGCTCCACGGCTTTGTAACCGGCTGTAATATCCACGCCGGCGGCTTTATAGCTTTCGCTGAAGCTTTTTTCCATGTTCGGCTCCTTTCTCTACCGGTCTGTATTTTTTCCTTTATTTTCGCTGATCTTCTTCTCAAACCTGTTTTTATTGGTCACAGAAGGAACATCTGTAGGATATTTACCTGAGAAGCAGCTGTCGCAATACCCTTCCCCTGCAGAGGTGCCGATGAGCATGTAAAGGTGCTCCACGCTAAGGTATCCTACGCTGTCAGCTCCTACCACTCCCGCGATCTGGGAAAGATCATATTTACATGCTATGAGATTTTCCCGAGAATCTATGTCAGTTCCGTAGTAACACGGATTGGTAAAGGCAGGAGCCGAAGATCTGACGTGAACCTGAGAAGCTCCCGCTTCTCTGAGAAGGCTTACGATTCTGGTTATAGTAGTTCCTCTCACTATGGAGTCGTCCACCAGAACCACTCTCTTTCCCCTCACCGTTTCAGCCAAGACGTTAAGCTTTATCCTCACCTTATCCTCTCTGGACTTCTGCCCGGGAGCGATAAATGTCCTTCCGATATATTTATTCTTAATGAATCCGGTGCCGTAAGGTATGCCGGACTGCTTAGCGTATCCCATGGCCGCGGATATTCCGGAATCAGGAACGCCTACGACTACGTCTGCCTGTACAGGGTGTTCCATGGCGAGACACGCCCCCGCCTTCATCCTGGCTTCGTGGACGCTGACCCCGTCAACCACGGAATCGGGACGGGCAAAATAGATGTGCTCGAATATGCAAAGGCGCTTAGGCTGGGTGTTGCAGTGATCTCTAATAGATGTGATTCCGCTCTTTTCGAATATGAGGATTTCCCCCGGCTCTATATCCCTTACGAACTTGGCGCCGACAGCATCCAGAGCACAGGACTCAGAAGCTGCAATATACGTTCCGTCTGAGGTAACGCCGTAGCATAGAGGTCTGAATCCAAACGGATCCCTTACGGCAAGAAGCTTGGCAGGACTCATTATGACCAGGGAATATGCCCCTTTTATCCTGTCCATGGCCTTATTGACAGCTGATTCTATGGAATCAGTGGCGATCCGTTCCTCAGTTATTATGTATGAGATCACCTCGGTATCACTGGTGGTGTGGAAAATGGATCCCTGAAGCTCCAGCTCATGTCTCAGCTCGAAGGAATTGACCAGATTTCCGTTATGGGCGAGAGCCATTCTTCCCTTGTGGTGGTTGATGACTATGGGCTGAGAGTTAAGCCTGTCGCTGGCTCCTGTGGTGCCGTATCTCACGTGGCCTACCGCCATGGAGCCGAGACCCAGATTCTCCAGTATAGCCGGCGTGAACACATCGTTCACCAGTCCCCTGTCTTTATAATAGTTGAATACGCCGTCGTCGTTTACTACTATGCCACAGCTCTCCTGCCCCCTGTGCTGAAGGGCAAAGAGGCCGTAATACGTGGTGCTGACCACGTTCTGCTTTTCGGTGCCGAATACTCCGAACACTCCGCACTCTTCTCTTAAACTGCTCACTTTTTCTCTCCTGTAAAAACGAAGGATCACTCGCCTAAAAGTCTTTTCCTCACCTCAGCGTATGCTCCTTCAACATTGCCCAGGTCTCTTCTGAATCTGTCCTTGTCCAGCTTCTCACCGGTCTTGGCGTCCCAGAAGCGGCACGTATCAGGTGAAATCTCATCAGCCAAGACGATGGTTCCATCCGTGGTCTTTCCGAATTCCAGCTTGAAATCTATAAGATCTATCCCCACCTCGGCCAGATATTCTGTTAGTATGCTGTTTATCTTAAGAGCGTAGTTCTTTATCGTTTCCAAATCCTTCTCGGTGGCATACCCCATGGCCAGTATGTGATAGTCGTTTACCATAGGATCACCTAAGTCGTCGTCCTTGTAGCAAAACTCCAGCACCGGTCTAGACATTCTGTACCCTTCTTCCAGCCCCAGTCGCTTTGCCAGAGAACCGGCCGCCACGTTTCTCGCAATAACCTCAAGGGGGATGATGGTTACTCTCTTCACAACGGTCTCCCTGTCGTTTAGCTCCTGAACAAAGTGAGTAGGAATTTCCTTTTCCTCCAGCAGCTTCATGAGATGGTTAGTCACCCTGTTGTTAATAGCTCCCTTTCCCAGTATGCTCCCCTTTTTCTGTCCGTTGAAAGCCGTCGCATCGTCCTTGTATGAAACTATGCACAGATCCGGATCACATGTCCCGTAGACCTTTTTAGCCTTACCTTCGTACATCTGTTCTCTTTTTTCTACACTCATTTTCTTCCTCCTGAAAATAGCTGTCACATCATTTACTCGTTGAACTTCTTCTCTATATCGGCGTTTTTAGAAAGAACCTTTTCAGCCGCTTTTCTTCTCCGGTCCTCCAGCTTGGCAGCAAGAGCCTCGTCTTCTACGGCCAGAATCTGAGCCCCGAGAAGAGCGGCGTTCTGAGCACCGTCGATGGCTACAGTTGCCACCGGTATGCCTCCCGGCATCTGGACAGTGGAAAGAAGAGCGTCAAGACCGTCTAAAGTGGAGGATTTCACCGGAATTCCTATGACAGGAAGAGTCGTTGAAGCAGCTATGGAGCCTGCCAGGTGAGCTGCCTTTCCCGCCGCCGCGATTATAACTCCGAAGCCGTTTTCCCGGGCTTTTTCTGTGAATTCCTTTACCTGCGCCGGAGTCCTGTGAGCCGAATACACGTGAACCTCATAAGGTATTTCCAGCTCTTCCAGCTGCTTAATCCCCTTTTCAACTACGGGAAGATCGCTGTCGCTTCCCATTATGATCCCGATTTTTTTCATGTTAATCCTCCGTTTGCAAAAAACACTTCCAGCCTGCTGTTTTCTCATTAAAAAAGCAGGCACAATAAATCTATCACACCTGTAGTTTTAATTCAACGTTCGTTCAGCAAAAACCCGATTTTTACCGTTTATTTATTTTAGAAAGAGGCGAAAATCGAAAATTTACCGAACTAAACCACGCAAATACGATATTATCGTTCGTAAATTTATCTCTGTGAATCCAGATAGCTCTGCATGATGATTACAGCCGCCTGTTTATCGATAACATCCTTTCTCTTCCTTCGGCTTAAATCGGCTTCGATGAGCACCCGCTCCGCTATTACAGTGGTGAATCTCTCATCCTGCCAGACCACGTTTACCTTATGCATTCCCGTACTCTTCATCTTATTTTCCAGCATCGCCCTGAATTCCCTCACCTTCTCCGTCTGAATGCTGTCGGAGCCGTCCAGGTTCAAGGGAAGTCCTATTACCACGGTATCGCAGTCATACTCTCTTACCAAATCCATTACCTTACCGCAGTCTTTTCTTATGCCGACTCTTTCTATGACAGTGAGGCCCTGACCTGTAACGCCCAGCTCATCGCTTAGGGCGACGCCGATAGTCTTATCCCCTACGTCCAGAGCTATCTTCCTCATGTATCCTCCCTCAATAAAAAAATTGCCATAGCATGGTAATGCGGGCTATTTTTTCCAAATTTTAGCTGTTTTTCAGTCATTTTCAGCTGTTAGTTTGCAATTTTGTTTGGCTTTAGACCTTAAATCGCCTATTTAAGCCAAACTCCTTTCCGGATATGGCGTTCACCATTCGCCGAGAGGGTTTGCCCTTCTCACCGGCATAGCCGGTGGTTTATTGTTTCTCGCCCTTCGTGCTCTCGAAACCGCCGCTAATCATGACCACCGGCTAAGCCGGTGGTTTGTCATTGCCCCTATAAGGGGCC
>CAYTYN010000041.1:0-12948 GCA_964442135.1 uncultured Oscillospiraceae bacterium | reverse complement strand
GAGAAAAGCCGGACTAAATCTTGTAAAAACTACTTGCGTCTTTTGCGATTTTGCAATAGACTGTTAACAACAGAATAAGTTTCTTCTGGAGATTAGAGCCGAAGTAAGAAACCCCGAAGGGGATTGTTTGCTTTGGCTCTTTTTGTTGTTGTAACACAATTTAAAATCTGATAAGGAAAGTTGCATATGTACGACATCACTATTATCGGTTGCGGCGTCGTAGGGGCTGCATTGGCTTACGAGCTGTCTCGGTACGACTTGAAAGTCCTCGTGCTCGAGAAGGAAAACGACGTCGCCACCGGCACTACAAAAGCAAACAGCGCCATTGTCCATGCCGGGTACGATCCCGAGCCGGGGACATTGATGGCAAAGCTCAACGTGCAGGGCTCCGAAATGATGGAGGAGCTTTGCCGAAGTCTGGACGTAAAATACGCGAGAACGGGGTCCCTTGTGCTGGCGTTTTCCGAGGAGGACAAAAAGCATCTCCGACAGCTGTATTCTAACGGGGTAGAAAACGGTGTGCCGGATATGAGTATTATTTCGGGAGATGAGGCTCGAAGCCTTGAGCCTCATCTCTCTCCCGATGTATGGGCTGCGCTGCTTGCGCCGTCTGCGGCTATAATAGAGCCGTGGGGACTTTGCATAGCGTTGGCTGAGACCGCGGTGAACAACGGCGTCACATTGAAGCTGAGAAGCGAGGTCAAAGCCATTAAAGAATGTGAGAACGGTTTGAGCATTTGCACCGACACCGGCGATTATGACACGAAATACGCGGTCAACTGCGCAGGCTGCTGCGGTCACGAGATATGTGAGATGACAGGAGTATCCGAATGGGAGTCTCTTTTGTCGCGGGGCGAATACTACCTGTTGGACAAATCAAGCGGAGACTTAGTCCATAGAATCATCTTTCAGACACCGACGGCAACGGGCAAGGGCGTCTTAGTTGCCCCCACGGTTCATGGGAATCTGATTGTAGGTCCAAGCGCCGAAAGCGTCGACTCTCCTTACAGCCGCGAGACCACAGCGGAAGGACTGGACAAGGTCGCGCTGTCCGCGATGAGGAGTGTTGAGAAAATAGATTTGCGTCAAAACATAAGAAACTTTTCGGGAATTCGCGCAAACACCTCCGAAAGCGATTTTATCATCAGGCCGGCAAAGGGCTGCGAGCGTATGCTCCATGTTGCGGGCATAAAATCGCCCGGGTTGTCCGCGGCGCCGGCGATTGCCAAGTATGCCGTTGAATTGCTTCAGGATATGGGGGTTACGCTCAGTCTTAAGGCTGAATGGAACGGTACGCGCAAGCAAATCCGATTCCAGGAGCTTTCGCAGCGAGAGAAAAAACATCTTATCAATCAAAACGAGCAATACGGACGGGTCATATGCCGATGCGAGACGATAACGGAAGGGGAAATCGTTGCGGCAATTCACTCTCCCATTCCCCCGTGTTCGTTGGACGGAATCAAACGCCGTACGGCAGCGGGTGCGGGGAGATGTCAGGGAGGCTTTTGCGGGCCGAGAGTGCTTGATATCCTGGCGCGGGAACTGGGCTGCGATCCTCAGGAAATATTGCAGGATCATGACGGCACGTTCATTCTTACAGGTAAAACCAAGGGGGGCTCAATGGCATGAAATACGATTTAGTGATTATCGGGGGCGGCCCGGCAGGATTATCGGCGGCGTATTCGGCGTGGAAAGCAGGATGCAGGTCGATATGCGTAATCGAAAGGGATGGTGAAGCGGGCGGCATTCTCAATCAATGCATACACAATGGGTTCGGGCTCCATTATTTCAAGGAGGAGCTGACCGGACCGGAATACGCCGGACGCTTTATAGACATGGTCGGCCGGACGGGGATTGAAATACGGCTCGATACGATGGTTCTTGAAATCACAGACGATCGGACAGTCCATGCCGTCTCGCCAAAGCACGGTTATGAAATCCTTACGGCGGGGGCGATCGTTCTTGCCATGGGCTGCCGCGAGCGCACAAGAGGGGCAATCGCGATCCCGGGCTCGCGTCCGGCGGGAATCTTTACCGCTGGGACGGCGCAGAGATATATCAATATCGAGGGTTACATGGTCGGCAAAAAAGTGTTGATCCTCGGTTCGGGTGACATTGGACTTATCATGGCGCGCAGAATGACCCTCGAAGGGGCAAGGGTGCTGGCTTGTGTAGAGGTTATGCCCTATTCGGGAGGACTTACAAGGAACATAGTCCAGTGCCTGGACGACTTCGATATACCGCTGTATTTGTCGCACACCATTGTGGATATTCAGGGCGATAAAAGGGTTGAGCGCGCAATAGTCGCAAAGGTCGATGAGAATCGGCGTCCCATACCCGGTACGGAAACGGCTTTTGAATGTGATACGATTTTGCTGTCGGTAGGGTTGATTCCGGAGAACGAGCTATCCCGCGCTGCGGGAATAGAAATCGATCCCAGAACTAACGGTCCGGTCGTAAAGGAGAACATGGAGACGTCTATACCGGGAATCTTCGCCTGCGGAAACGTGCTCCATGTGCATGATCTGGTGGATTATGTTACTGCCGAAGCTGCCCGCGCCGGTGAAGCCGCGGCTGCCTTCTGTGCGGAAGGTACGGTTAAAGACGATGATATGATTCGTGTTCATAACGGCAGCATGGTCAGCTACACCGTTCCCCAGCAAATTCACAGAAACGCGAATTCACCGGCAATTGACCTGTTTTTCCGTGTTCGGAACATATGCGGAAAGAGCAGCGTAGTCGTTGCCGACGATACGGGCAGGCAGGTTGCCGCCTTCAAACGGGAACGGCTCGCTCCGGGCGAGATGGAGAGCATTAAGCTTCCCCTTAAGCTTTTAGAAAATGTGACGAATAATATAACTGTTTCAGTAAAGGAGGCATAATGAAAAACATAATTTGCATAACCTGCCCAAGAGGGTGTCACATGTCGGTCGATGAAGACAACGGATATGCGGTCGCGGGAAATGGATGTCCCAGAGGCGTTGTATATGGCAGGAACGAGCTTTTGAATCCTGTACGCATGGTAACGTCAACGGTGCGCGTCGAGGATGGAAAGGTTTCACGGCTTCCGGTCAAGACCGATAAGCCTGTTCCCAAAAGCAAAATACAGGAGTGCATGGCGCTTATAAACGGTATAGTAGTGGAAGGCTCGGTTGAAGTGGGGCAGATACTCGCCGCCAACATTATGGGAACGGAGGCGAACATTGTAGCGACAAAGAATTTACATCTCGAGGGAGAAAATGCTCTCTCGGAGGCAATATAGGCGCTGAGGTTTAATTTATCGGGAAAGGAGTGAACATTGATGAAACGACCTTTACTTTTTGCACATCGCGGCTTTTCAAACGATTATCCGGAGAACAGTCCGATTGCGTTTCAGATGGCTTATGCAAAGACAGACGCGGACGGGATAGAAAGTGACGTGCAGCTTTCCAAGGATGGGGAGCTTATCATCTTTCATGATGTCACCTTGGAGAGAACGTCCAACGGGAGGGGTTACGTTAAAGACCATACCTACGAGGAACTGCTTCAACTGGACATAGGCTCATGGAAATCTCCCGAATTTGCCGGTCAGCACATATGGACCCTCGATCAGCTCCTCGACTTTTGCCATGAAGCTCATCTTATCTTAAATATAGAGCTTAAAAACTACGAGATTTTATATGAGGGACTGGAGCAGCGCGTCATCGATAAGGTTCGCGCCCGTAAAATGGAGGACGAGGTCTTTGTATCGTCCTTCAATCACATATCCATGCAGAGGTTTAAAGAGCTGTGCCCCGATATAAAGACCGGTCTGCTGTACGAAACCCCCTTGGTTGATATCGAGAGATATATTGAGCGCTCAAAGGCCGACAACATGCACCCCAAATACGTGCTGCTGCAGTGTCAGAGCGAGCTCATGGATCTGTTTCACAGTCTTAACATGAAGGTGAACACCTGGACGGTGAATGATGAAGCAAACATGCGCGATATGATAAGCAGGGGAGCAGATTGCATAATATCGAATTTTCCGGATCTGCTTTGCCGCGTGGCGGATGAAATGTGTGATTGAATACACGGGCACGCTTTGCCCTAAGCTTCCCAGAGAGCTTCCGTCGTGGTGGAAATACCGGCTGCGCCTGCCGACAGCGCCGATATAATATCCTGTTTTTCGAGTATAAGTCCGCTTACGATGACAGGCTTGTTTGTCTGCCGACAGATTTTTTCGGTGATTCGCGGCATTATTCCGGGAAGAATATCGATGGCGTCCGCAAAGACGGACTGTTTATGTACATTCTGTATCGAAAGGGAGTCAAACAGAAACAAGCGCTGAATCGTGATAAGTCCCAGTTCTTTGGAGTGTTTGAGGATGTTTAGGCGCGTGGAGAGTATTCCGTCCGCCTTTGTGGTCTGTTTTATAAAATCGACGGATATCTCCTTGCCGGTAAGCCCCTCGACCAGGTCTATATGGACGAACACAGCCTTGTTTTTTTCTTTCGCTCTATCTATAAGCTTGCCGATATTCAGGATTGTTCCATATAACAAAAAGATGGCGTCGCAATGGGAGCTTAAAGCCTTCTGTAATCCTTCATCATCTTTAACAGCTGCTATAATAGGTGAAGCGCTCAGCAGCTCTTCCAGCCGGCTTCCGTTGTCTGTCATATTTAACTCCATTCTGCCGAATTGCATTGGTGGTAGTAGTTCCGTTCAGTCACCAGTATAATACAAAACAATTAAGTTGACAAATTTGATAAAAAAATGACGTTTGTTGCATACGCCTAAAATATCGCGTAATAATTTGTTATATTCGTTTTTAGAGACAATTTCGGAAAGCCCCTTTGAAAAAAATACGGATTTGTCTTTATTTTGCCCGAAAAAAATATTATTATCAAAGTCGTGGGACGCATCAGGAGTAAAGACTGTAAAAGTCGGGAGAAGGTCGAGGAAAGGGTAAGGAGAAGGAGATGGCTCTTCACATAGTATTGGTAAACCCGGAGATACCGCCGAATACGGGAAATATAGCGAGAACCTGCGCGGCAACTAACAGCTGCCTGCACCTAGTTAAGCCGCTGGGTTTTTCCATAGATGATAAAAGCTTAAAAAGGGCAGGACTGGACTACTGGTCCTACGTCAGGCTAACCGTCCACGAGAGCTTGGATGATTTCATGGCCGAGTATGAGGGAGCGAGGATGTTCCTCGCCACCACTAAGGGAAGCCGGCTGTATACGGATTTTCAGTACAGGGACGGGGATATGTTTCTGTTCGGAAGGGAGACGGCAGGACTTCCGAGAGATTTCATAGGGGAACACGAGGAGACGGCTATTCGGATTCCCATGAGCAAAGACACCAGACTCAGATCCTTGAATCTGGCCAACTCAGCCAATATAGTCCTCTTCGAGGCTCTGCGCCAGATGGGATTTCCCGGTCTCAAATAAATCTATACAACTAAAAAAAGTCATGGTATAATACTTGCATATAAAAGTTTGTTTTTAATATTTTAATGTTATTCTATGCGTCAGGAGAAGCTAATGAGATTAGGATATGAACTGACAATTGAACAGACCCAAAAGCTGTCGATGACGCCGGAACTTATACAGGCCATACAGATACTCCAGTTCAACAACCAGGAGCTTTCTGACTATATTCAGAACGAGCTTTTAGAGAATCCGGTGCTGGAGGCCGAAAAATCCGACAGCAACGATGAAGTAGATATCAGGGAGAAGATAGCCGAGGCCGAATACGAGCTGGACAGCTACAGACAGTGGGAGAGCTTCGGCGATGACGATAACAGCGATTATACCTACGAGCATTACGTTTCATTTAAATACACCCTTATCGACTACCTGCTCAGTCAGCTTCAGTTTTCCAATCTGAAGGGAAAATGCGCCGAGATCGGAAGATATATGATAGAAGCCATCGACGATAACGGCTATCTTACCATGTCCGTGGAGGAAATCGCAGAGAACATGGACGCTGCCTGCGAAGAGGTGGAGAAGGTGCTTGACGTGGTGCAGACCTTCGATCCTACCGGCGTGGGGGCGAGGAATCTCAGCGAATGTCTCATAATACAGCTGGCCTCCAGAGGCGAGCTTGACGAGAAGATGGAACACGTAATTGAGAACATGCTGCCTGAGCTGGCGGACAATAAGATATCTCACATCGCCAAGACTTTAGGAATCAGCAATCAGGACGTTCAGGCCATCGCGGATAAGATAAGAACCCTTGAACCGAAGCCGGGCAGGTTATACGATTCAGATGAGAATATAAAGTACATAGTGCCTGACGTCTTTGTGGAAAAGGTGGACGGGGAGTACATCGTCACTATTAACGACACCAGTATGCCTCACCTGACGGTCAGCTCGTACTATAATAAGCTGAGCGCGGAGGCGGCTAAGGACGAAGCGCTCAATAAATACCTTAATAATAGATTTAACGCGGCCGTGTGGCTGATAAAGAGCATAGAGCAGAGGAAACAGACCATTTACAACGTTTCCAACGCTATCGTGAAATATCAGCGGGACTTTTTCGACTTCGGCGAGAAGCACCTGAAGCCTTTGACTCTCAAGCAGATAGCGGAGGAGGTAGGAGTCCACGAGTCAACAGTCAGCCGATCCATAAACGGAAAGTACATGCAGAGCCCGAGAGGGGTTTTTGAGCTGAAGTATTTCTTCACCAGCGGCGTGGCGTCAGGAAACGGGACGGGAGTATCATCCAACAGCGTGAAAAGCTTCATAAAGGAAATTATAGACAGCGAGGATCCGAAAAAGCCTTACAGCGATCAGGAGATGGCGGATATTTTGAAGGCCAAGGGTATGGATATTTCCAGGCGTACTGTGGCTAAATACAGGGAAGGAATGAATATACTCTCATCATCGAAGAGAAGACGCTTCTGATAGACGGCACCGGGATTTAACGTCTTTGATGCCTTAGAGGGAAACCTGCTTAGGCATTAGATAGTTCAAACTTTAATGCAGAAAAGAGTTATGGAGGTTTAAAATGGCAATTAAAGTTGGCATCAGTGGTTTTGGCAGGATCGCCAGAGTAGTCATCAGAGCGGCTATGGACATGCCGGAGATCGAGATCGCGGGAATTAACGCCAGAAACGCGGATCTCGATTATCTCGTTTACATGCTGAAATACGATACTACCTTCGGACGGTTCCCTAAAGAAGTGGGAAAGTATGATGACGGTCTTATCATCGACGGTAAAAAGATTCCCGTATACAGCGAGGGGGAAGCCAGGAACATCCATTGGGACAGATGCGGTGCCGAATATATAGTAGAGGCCACAGGGGCATATACAACCACGGAGAAGGCCATGGATCACATCATGTCGGGGGCCAAGAAGGTCATCATTACGGCGCCGGCAAAGGATAAAACTACTCCTACATTCGTGTTCGGCGTAAACTCAGACGAATACACCGGCGATATGGAGGTGGTGTCCAACGCATCCTGCACTACTAACTGTCTGGCGCCTCTCTGCAAGGTTCTGGAGGATAATTTCGGGATCGAACAGGGTCTCATGTCTACCATCCATTCCGCCACAGCCAAGCAGAAGGTTGTAGACGCCAGATCCATGAAGGACTGGAGAACGGGGAGAAGCGTGTTTGGAAACGTAATTCCGTCTACTACAGGAGCCGCGAAGGCTGTAGGTTTAGTAATACCGTCTCTCGCAGGGAGGATGACAGGGATATCCTACAGAGTACCTACTGCCGACGTTTCCGTCATAGATCTTAACGTGGTACTTAAGACCTCCGCATCCTATGACGGAATATGCAGAGCTGTAAAGAAGGCTTCCGAGACATATCTCCACGGGGTCATCGAATACGTGGACGATGAGGTGGTATCGGGAGATTTCGTAGGCGATCCCCATACGTCTATATTCGACGCCAGAGAAGGAATCGAGCTGAACGATAAATTTTTCAAGCTTATAGCTTTTTACGACAACGAATTCGGTTACTCCAGCAAAATACTGGAGATGGTAAAGCATATGTATGAGGTGGATAACGCCGGATAAGGAGGCCTCTTTGAAAAAGACCGTTAGAGATGTAAACTGGCAGGGCGTGCGCGCTTTGGTGCGGTGCGATTTCAATGTCCCGCTGGATGAGAACGGAAATATTACAGACGACACGAGGATAAGGGCGGCTCTTCCTACGTTAAGGTATCTTTCGGACAACGGAGGAAGGGTGGTCATTATGTCTCATCTTGGAAGACCTAAGGGACAGCCGGATCTCAGGTTCAGCCTTAAGCCTGTAGCGGAAAGGCTGGAGGAGCTTATGGGAAGACCTGTGGTCTTCCTATCCGATCCCATGGTGGTGGATGACGGCGTCAGGCTGAAGGCGGCCGGTCTGAGGGACGGGGATGTAGCCCTCCTTGAAAACGTAAGGTATAGAAAAGGAGAGACGGAAAACGACAGAAGCTTTTCCGAAGAGCTGGCTTCTCTCGGGGATGTTTTCGTACAGGAGGCCTTCGGGACGGCTCACCGTGCTCATTCCTCCACCGCCGGGGTGGCTGAGTTTCTCCCTGCCGTATCGGGATTCCTGATAGAAAAGGAAGTGAAATTCCTGGGGAACGCCGTTGACAATCCGGAAAGGCCTTTCGCGGCCGTTATGGGAGGAGCCAAGGTAGGAGATAAGATAAAGGTAATAAATAATCTCCTCACAAAGGTGGATGTCCTGATAATAGCAGGGGGAATGAGCTTCACCTTTTTTAAAGCCATGGGTCTGGAGATCGGAAAATCCATACTGGACGAAGACAGCGTCGGACTGGCAGGAGAGCTGCTTGAAAAGGCTGAGAACTCAGGAGTGAGGATTCTCCTTCCTGTAGACGTGGTCTGCGCCGATGAGTTTAAAAATGACGCCGAAGTTTTGGTAACAGACAGGAATAATATACCTTCCTCCATGATGGGAATGGATATAGGGCCTAAAACCAGGGAGCTTTTCAGAGAGGAGCTTTTAAAGGCAAAGACCATAGTATGGAACGGTCCTGCCGGAGTATTCGAGATGCCCGCTTTCGCAGCGGGTACCGAAGCTGTCGCTGAAGCCTTGGCTGATTCGAAGGCTGTCACTGTCATAGGCGGCGGCGATTCCGCGGCGGCGGTAAAGGCCTTTGGCCTTGAGGATAAGATGACACATATTTCCACGGGAGGAGGCGCGTCCTTAGAATTCTTAGAGGGGACGGAGCTTCCGGGAATAGCCGTGATTCAGGAGGCGTAGAATGATGGGAAAAAGAGTTCCTCTGATAGCCGGAAACTGGAAGATGTATAAGACCAGGAAAGAGGCGGCGGAGTTCGCACGGCGTTTAAAAGAGCTGTATGAGGATACGGGTGTAAGGGCGGCAATTATAGCGCCGTATACACAGCTCGACGTCCTCAAGGAAGAGCTGAAGGGGACGGGCGTCGGTGTAGGAGCCCAGAACGTCCACTACGAGGACGAAGGAGCCTTTACCGGAGAGATATCTCTCCAAATGCTGAAGGAGCTGGATGTGGACTACTGCATAGCAGGACACTCGGAGAGAAGGCAGTATTTCGGCGAGACTGATGAAGCCGTAAACCTGAAGGTGAAAAAGCTTTTGAGGAACAGCGGGATAACTCCTATACTCTGCGTAGGAGAGGCCCTGCAGGAGAGAGAAGAGGGAAAACAGGAGCAGGTGGTGAAGGGTCAGCTGGAAAGGGCTCTAAAGGATCTCAAAGGGGATGAGGTCTCGCGAATGGTAATAGCCTACGAACCGGTGTGGGCCATCGGGTCGGGCAGAACGGCTTCCCCTGAGCAGGCAGACCGGATGTGCGCTCTCATACGAAGAGCCCTTCGGGACGCGTACGGAGAGGACACCTGCGACAAAGTCAGCATCCTGTACGGCGGGAGCGTGAAGCCTGAAAACGCTTCCCATATTATGGCAATGGATGAAATCGACGGCGCGCTGGTGGGAGGAGCCAGCTTAGATCCGGACAAGTTCATGGAGATGATAAAATTTTGACGGGGAAGGCAGACCGCGGTCACCGAAGTATGCACAAAATATGCACGGGTGGTCATGTTTCCCTTGATTTTAACGTTTTTGTATGATAAAGTTTAATGGCTAGAATTCTAAAGGAGGGAAGATAATGCATACTGCTTTAATGATTATATTAGCGATAGTAAGCGTTTTCCTTATAGCTACCGTATTGCTCCAGCCGGGAAACAGTGACGGACTGTCAGGTTCCATCGCGGGAGGAGCTGAGCAGCTGTTCGGAAAGAAAAAGAGCAGAGGATACGAATCAATACTGAAAAAGATGACTGTAGTTGCCGCCGTTCTTTTCATTGTCGTATCGCTGGCGCTTGTAACCATATCATCATAAAGTAACTTTGTTGACTTTATAGCTTTGCCTGACGGAAACGGGGTTTGGGAGAGGATGTGTCTCTTTATCCGTCGGGCTTCAGAGGAGGTATTATCTTATGATCAATTGGCTGGTTCCCGTTGCGGCTCTGATTGGTATCCTTGTGGCGGGATGTCTCGCATCTTGGATATCTAAGGCTGAGGAAGGAACAGACAGGATGAAGGAAATCGCCGGATACATCAGAGAAGGTGCTATGGCTTTCCTTGGAAAAGAATATAAGACTATGATAGTCGTAGTAGCCATACTCTTCGTTCTCATCGGCTTCGGAATTAAGTGGCTCACCGCCGTTCTGTTCGTCATCGGAGCGTTTCTTTCTGTTTTCGCGGGCTTCTGCGGAATGAAGGTGGCTACTTTAGGTAACGTGAGGACCGCTAACGCAGCCATGACTTCCGGTATGCCCAAGGCTCTCAAGATCGCCTTCAGGAGCGGATCGGTTATGGGTCTTTGCGTATCCGGTTTCGGTCTCTTCGGGCTGGGCGTAGTGTTCTGCGTTTTGGATTTGGCTGATGTAGTAGAGTGTATCACCGGTTTCGGTCTCGGAGCTTCTTCTATGGCTCTCTTTGGAAGAGTTGGAGGAGGTATCTACACTAAGGCCGCAGACGTGGGCGCTGATCTGGTTGGTAAGGTTGAGGCCGGAATACCTGAGGACGATCCGAGAAACCCGGCTGTTATATCAGATAACGTAGGCGACAACGTAGGCGACGTAGCGGGCATGGGTTCCGACCTGTTCGAGTCCTACGTAGGCTCCATCATCTCCGCTATCACCCTCGCCGCGGTGGCTGTCGCCAGTGCGACTGAGGCGTCCTTCATTACCGAGGAGATAGCGGCTCTGTTCCCGCTGGTTCTTTCAGCTGTAGGTATCTTAGCCTCCGTTGTGGGAATTCTCTGCGTTAAGGGCGGGGATAATGTAAACCCGGCTAAAGCGCTGAACATGGGAACTTACATTTCGGGTGTTATCGTTATAGTTGCATCCATCATCCTTTCCAGGGTAATGATGGGGGATTACACATATGCATGGGCTATCATTGCAGGTCTGGTAGTAGGTATCGCCATAGGTAAGATTACTGAGGTCTACACATCCGGCGATTACACTTACGTAAAGAAAATCGCGGAGCAGTCCCAGACCGGATCTGCTACTACCATAATCAGCGGTTTTGCTGTCGGAATGATGTCCACTTTGATTCCTATCATCCTCATCGCAGCCGGTATTTTCATATCCTACTACTTTGCAGGAGTATATGGAATAGCCTTATCCGCTGTTGGTATGCTTTCAACTACAGGCATAACCGTAGCCGTAGACGCTTACGGACCTGTTTCCGATAACGCCGGTGGTATAGCCGAGATGTCCGAGCTTCCATCCGAAGTAAGAGAGATCACCGATAAGTTGGACTCCGTAGGGAACACTACAGCGGCTATAGGCAAGGGCTTCGCCATCGGATCCGCCGCTCTTACGGCTCTGGCTCTGTTCGTGTCCTACGCTGAGGTAGCCGGTATAGATTCCGTAAGCTTGCTCGATCCTATGGTCATAATCGGACTCTTCATCGGAGCCATGCTTCCGTTCCTGTTCTCGGCATTGACCATGAACTCAGTGGGCAAGGCCGCTAATCAGATGATCGAGGAAGTAAGGAGACAGTTCAAGGAGAAGCCGGGCATTATGAAGGGAACCGAAAAGCCGGATTATGCGAGATGCGTTGCCATTTCCACCGGTGCGGCTCTCCGTGAAATGATCATCCCCGGACTTATGGCCATAGTTGCTCCGATTCTGGTCGGATTCGTTCTGGGCTCTGAGGCTCTTGCGGGTATGCTGGCCGGCTCTCTCTCATCGGGAGTTCTCTTAGCTATAATGATGGCCAATGCCGGCGGCGCATGGGACAATGCCAAGAAGTACATTGAAGAAGGAAATTACGGCGGAAAGGGAAGCGAATCTCACAGAGCTGCTATAGTAGGGGATACGGTAGGAGATCCGTTCAAGGATACTTCCGGACCGTCCATCAACATTCTCATCAAGCTGATGACCATAGTTGCAGTAGTTTTCGCACCACTTTTCGGTACCGGACTGATTGTGTAGTAAGTATATGAAATAATGAAAAGCGCGGATGGGGTTCTGTCCACGCTTTTTTTTTCGACTTTCAGACTTAAGAAGGGAAGACTTACAGGTGGGCAGAAAAAAAGAACATACGGCTAAGACCAACGCGGTCAGGATAGCGGAGACTTCGGGAATAGAGTACCGGCTTCACACCTATGAAGCTCCGGAGGGCTTTCTCGACGGAGTTTCCGCAGCTAAAGCCACCGGAGAAGATCCGGCTCGGGTTTTCAAGACCCTAGTGACGGAGGGTCACAGCAGGGAAAATTACGTCTGTGTCATCGCCGTGGAGGATGAGCTGGATCTGAAAAAGGCTGCCGCTCACTTCGGCGAGAAGAGTATGGAGATGATAAAGGCTAGAGATATAACCAAGGTGACGGGGTACGTCAAAGGGGGATGTTCTCCCATAGGAATGAAAAGGGAGTTTAAGATTGCGATAGATGAGAACGCTCTTCTCTACGACGCCATATTAGTAAGCGGCGGCAGGGTGGGACTTCAGATAGAGCTGGCTCCCGAGA
>CAYTYN010000040.1:0-13862 GCA_964442135.1 uncultured Oscillospiraceae bacterium | reverse complement strand
ATTTTATCATGATTTTGTCCAGTGGTCAATACCGGAGCGCTAAAAAAGCCGCCAAAAAAAGCCAAAAACCGCCTGCAACACGGAACGTCCGGTACAAGCGGCATGTTAAAACCTCGATCAGCTTATGCAGCCGGGCCTATTTCATCTCAACCTTAGCTCCAACTTCCTCGAGCTTAGCCTTGATTTCTTCAGCCTCAGCCTTTTCAATGCCTTCCTTGACGTTGGAAGGAGCGCTGTCAACCAGCTCTTTGGCTTCCTTAAGTCCAAGACCGGTGATCTCCCTAACTGCCTTGATAACCTTGATCTTCTCTGCGCCAACCTCAGCAAGGACTACGGTGAACTCAGTCTGCTCTTCCTCAGCGGCACCGGCTGCGCCGACGGCTCCTACTACTGCTACAGGAGCTGCCGCGGATACTCCGAACTCTTCTTCGCAAGCCTTAACCAGTTCGTTAAGCTCTAATACAGTCATATTCTTTATGGCTTCGATTATCTGATCTTTATTCATTTTCTTTCTCCTTTTTCATATTTCCCATTATACCGGGACAGTAAACCGTTGGGGGAAGTCTATCGTCCCCCTTAACTCCAATCTTATCGGCGCCGGCCCTGCGGTCAAGCAGCCGTGGCCGGCTTAAGCCTCCTTGGCGTCGGCGATAGCCTGGAACGTTCTGACAGCCTTCGATACAGGGGACTGTATGCTTCCCATGAACTTGGCGATGAGCACGTCTCTGGAAGGAATATCCGCAATCTTCTGGATCCCATCCTTGTCGTAGAACCCACCTTCCACGATACCTGCCTTGAACTCCATTTTCTTGTAACTCTTGATGATCTCGTTTAAAACTCTTGCCGGAGCCGTAGCATCTTCGCTGCTGATAGCGATTGCGCTCGGTCCTTCCAGAACTTCCGCGAGAGGAGCGAAATCGGTTCCTTCGATGGCTCTCTTCATCAGTGTGTTCTTATATACAGTGTAATCGACGCCTGCTTCGCGAAGCTTCTTTCTCATAGCGTCAGCTTCCGCCACATTGATTCCCATGTAGTCTATAACCACTGCGGACTGCGCTGTCTCAAGCTTTCCCTTAATCTCGTCGATTATCTGCTGTTTTAGCTGTTTTGCTTCTACTGACATGTGTCTGTTTTTCTCCTTTCCGAAGGCTCTCCTGCCGGCAAGCCTTCAAAATCAGGTACTCAATAAATAACCCCGTCTCGAAGACAGGGCCAATATCTATGTATTGTACCTCGGCGGGAAATTAAGTCTGTTGCGGCTTATTCGCCGCGGACACCCGCTGTCTTCGGCTATGATTGTTTTCTAACCTTTTCAGATTATCCGATAAGCACCGGATTGATCTTTACTCCGGGACCCATGGTGGATGCTACCGTTACGCTTCTGAGATACTGTCCCTTAGCTGTAGCAGGCTTTGCCTTTACTATGGCTTCCATGAGAGCTCTGAAGTTCTCTTCCAGCTTTTCAGGGCCGAAGGATGCCTTGCCGATCACGGTGTGGATGATGTTCTGTCTGTCGAGACGGTACTCAACTTTACCGGCCTTGATCTCGGCAATAGCTCTGGTAAGATCCATGGTAACCGTTCCGGACTTAGGGTTAGGCATGAGTCCCTTGGGTCCGAGCACTCTTCCCAGCTTACCTACAACTCCCATCATGTCAGGAGTCGCTACTACGACGTCGAAGTCGAACCAGTTCTCGGACTGGATCTTCTGACTCATTTCCTCAGCTCCTACGTAGTCTGCGCCGGCCTGTTCGGCTTCTTCAGCCTTAGGTCCCTTGGCGAATACCAGCACTTTTACGCTCTTGCCGGTTCCGTTAGGAAGAACTATAGCGCCTCTTACCTGCTGATCGGCATGTCTGCCGTCTACGCCCAGCTTTACGTGTGCTTCGATAGTCTCATCAAATTTCGCTTTCGAAGTTTCCACCACCAGGTTCATAGCCTCGGAAACCTCGTGAAGCTTGGCCTTTTCCACTTTGGCCGCAGCCTCTTTGTAAGTTTTGCCTCTCTTTGGCATTTCATTACCTCCTTCTGGTACCAGCGACCTGCGATCTCTTCCTATGAAATCAGGAAGTCACGCTGTGACTGCATTTTCCCGCGCAGCCCCGGTCTCCCAGCTTCTCTTATTCTACAACGATTCCCATGCTCTTGGCAGTTCCGATTATCATGTCGGTAGCAGCCTCGAGATTTGCCGCATTAAGGTCAGGCATCTTCGTCTTAGCGATTTCTTCTGCCTGAGCTCTGCTGATAGTAGCTACTTTCTTCTTATTAGGCTCTCCGGACGCGGTTTCAATACCTGCCGCTTTCCTTAGCAGAACGGCTGCCGGCGGAGTTTTGCAGATGAAAGTGAAGGATCTGTCAGCATAAACCGTGATCACTACCGGAATTATCATTCCCTGCTGGTCTTGGGTCTTAGCATTGAACTGCTTGCAGAAGTCCATGATGTTAACACCCTTCTGACCGAGAGCAGGTCCCACCGGCGGCGCAGGCGTCGCATTTCCGGCCGCGATCTGGAGCTTAATGTAACCTTCGATTTTCTTAGCCATTGAAATCAGTCTCCTTTCTCCGTAATCTGAGGACAGACTACAGTTTATCTACCTGGCTGAACTCGAGTTCAACAGGCGTATCTCTTCCGAACATGGAAACCTTGACGGTGATGATCTGCTTTTCCTTATTTATGTCGAGGACTTCGCCCATGAAGCTCTCGAAAGGTCCGCTGATCACCCTCACCGTATCGCCGATCTCCACGTCCAGATCGATATACACTTTTTCTATTCCCATTCTGGCAACTTCTTCATTGGTAAGGGGAATAGGATCGGAGCCATGACCTACGAATCCCGTCACGCCTTGCGTGTTCCTGACGAGATACCAGGAGTCATTGGTAACTATCATCTTTATGATGACATAGCCCGGGAAAATCTTTCTGGTTTTAATCTTCCTCTGGCCGTCTTTAATCTCTACTCTTTCCTCTGTAGGTACGATAATATCCAAGATCAGATCCTGCATACCACGGTTCTCGACCATCTTTTCGATATTTACTTTTACTTTGTTCTCATGGCCCGAATAGGTATGTACGACATACCATTTAGCCTGGCCGTCGCCTCTCACGCCTTCGCTCTCCAATGGAGATATGACGTTGGTGTTTTCTGTATCGGACATCACGCGCACCCTCTCTTTTACTATCCGTATCAGTCAAGAGTGATGTTAAGCACGCCCCTAAGAGCTGCCAACACACCGGTATCTATAAGCCAAAATCCCAGGGCGAAAACGGCGCATGTCGCGATAACTATCACCGTAAAAGAACCCAGCTCTCTCTTAGTGGGCCAGATAACCTTGCTCAATTCCTGTTTTACACCTTTAAAGTACTCTCTGGCACTCCCGCGCTTCCTGGTCTTAGGTACTTTCTTAGTCCGAGTCTTATCCTTAGCCATTTCAGAGCCTCCTTATTTAGTCTCTTTATGAAGAGTCTCTTTTCTGCAGAACTTGCAGTACTTCTTCAGCTCGAGACGATCCGGATCGTTTTTCTTATTCTTCATGGTGTTATAGTTCCTCTGCTTGCACTCTGTGCATGCCATCGTTACCTTAACTCTCATTAAATCGCCCTCCGTTAAACTCAAAATTCAGAGCCGGAACCTCCAGCTCTGCTATAAATAATCATAAAGTTGCCCATTAAGTATACATGCAAGACCTGACCCTGTCAACTCATTTTTGCGGGGTACGGGTCTAACCGGCTGTAGAGTTACGGGTCTAACCGGCAACTGCTGCCGATGCACCGGCGGCATTTTCCCGGAGTATACATCTTCCCGCAGTAAACCCCGAAGCCTCGTCACTCCTTGTCTTTCTCATTATCCGAGTTATCTGAGGTTTCTTTTTCATCATCTTCATCATCGGAATACGGTTTTACCGGTCTGAAAATTTCCGGATTCATATGCTTTCTCATGAATATGAACATAAACGCCATTATCACCAGCATGGCAATGAAGGAATATAATATCACCCTTACATCACCGGATTTCGAGGTTTCCAAAGCGTCCTGATAGCTTTCGGGAACCGACCACGAAAACTCTATCTCCGCGCTTTGATCGGAGTACATGGTTCCTGTCTCCTCAGGCAGGTACAGGGTTATCCTGTATCTTGTATCTGTCTTTCCGGAGGCGTTTCCTTCATTGAACAACTCATATCCGGCTGACATCAGCTCTTCGAGGCTCCCGTCATAGAGATCCTGCTCGTTGGTATCATCATACACCTTTACCCGGAGAGCGCCGTCTATATCACCTGTGGCTGACAGAAGGTTCACCGCAAAGTCCACAGCTATATCTTCATCGTGATTGACCCGTATAAAATATATTTTTTCAAGCCCCTCTGCCGCTTCCGCACCGGTCAATTCCACCACATCGCTTACCTGTGTCTGGTTGTTCCTCAGCTCAAGTGAAATCTGGTCTTCAAGACCCTCCGGAAATAGCTCCACCTGCTCGCTATCCTCGGCATCATACAGCTTAAACCCTAAAGCGATGGCAAACAGGCCGATTATCACGTATATCAGAGCCTTGCCTATTCTTGCATTTTTCTTATCTATCTTATTCATCTTATCAGTTTATCTTTTTTTAAGCTTTTTCATCCTATTCTTGTTCTTGCTCTTTTTGTTGTACGGGTCGGGATTATTACCCATGGTCACACCCGCTTTAAAATATATGAAGATCCCGGCGAGAGCGCCGCTTATCAATCCTCTGTACAGAGTAGACGTCTGGAAATATCTCCATCCGACGAAACACAGGATTATGATCATAACCCACATTATTATCCTCCTGAACAGAAACGGGATCTTGCGGCATACTTTTCTGACAAACTGTCTGAAACCTTTTGAGGCGTTTTCTATTATGGTAAAAAACATCACGCCCAAAAACATTCCGGAAAGGAAACAGCTAAAGTACATTACAAAGTCCATTATCATTTTTTCTTCCCTTTCTTTGCTCCGATCTGCCTATCCAGTTCTTCCTCTTCAGCTCTCATTTTCTCTTGTATCTCCTTCATCTCGCTTGCGATCTCTGCCCGCTCCTTTTCAAGCTTGGCTTGCTTCTTCGCCTGACGCTTTTCGACCGGACTCTGTTCTTTTTCCTGCTTCTGACCTTCCCCTGAGGCAATCTGTCTATTCTTGAGCATACGCGCTTCTTTTTTCGCCATGGCCTCACGTTTTGCCAACACCGCTGCTCTGCGTTTTCTGAACATCAGGATGTCAGACATCATGAGCATCAAAAACGACAGCAGAACGGTCACAGCCGCTCCGGAAGCCGTAGCATAAAATTTTAAAAATCCATATAAAAAAGTCGAGCTGAAAAATACGCGCCCGCTCACAGAATCAGCGCTTATCTCTATCTCTGCCTGATCAGACTCATTATCTCCTCTTACCAGATAGGAACTGCCGTCTGCCGACACTTCCGTTATGCGCCTGATAGGGTTGCTGTCGCTTTCTTCATCGTAGTATTGTACTATATCGCCTACTTCATATGAGTCGCTGCTCCATGTGAATACGGCGCTTTCAGCCATTATAGCCGGCTCCATCACATCCGACTGCGTCTTGCTGGCGGCAAGGCCCATGACCGTAACTATTTTGGCGTCGTCATATCCGCCTCCTCTTATCAGCACATGAAAATTTGCGAAAAACATCAGCGCAAGGATGAGCGCCGCCGCTTTGCACACCCTGTCTATCTTTTTAACTGCGGGAGTCCTGTCATCGGCGAATTTTCTCCTCGGAGGCTTTTGGGGGAAAGTCCCTTTTTTTCTTTTGTTATAACCGGCAGTGCCCTTGTAGTTGCTCATACCACCTACCTGACTTTCTGAGTTCAGCGCTCATATCCCTTTAGATATGAGCGCCGAATAGATATTATATTAAATTAAACTCATTATACACCATTATATCAAAGTTATGTAGTCTTTGTTTATCCGTTTTATTTAGCCTTAGCGGCTTTCTTGGCAAGCTTTGCCGCCTTGTCCGCCAGATAGTATCTATCAGGCGTATTGAAGTATTCCTTTTGCAGTTTTACAACATGGGGAACCAATATTACAATACCTACCATATTAGGTGTCAGGGTAAGAGCCATGAATCCGTCTGTAACCATGTACATCAATGTCAGGTCTACTCCTGCCGTAGCGATGATCATGGTGAGAGGATAGATGTGTCTCCATATCTTAGAGAATTTCAGGCCGAACAGGTACTCAGCCCCTCTGTAGCCGTAGAATGCCGATACTACTATGGTCGAGAATACGAACAGCAATACGCAGATCGCCACGAACCAGTCTCCCGCTACGCCGAAAGCGTTGTGGAACGCCGCCTGAGCTATTGAGCCTGTCTCGTATTCGGTGGTCGTCCACATTCCGGTGGTCAGTACCAACAGAGCCGTTACCGTGCATACGATGAGGGTATCAACAGTTACCTCAAACACACCCCACATTGCCTGTCTGATAGGATGGTCAACCTCCGCGGACGCATGGGCTACAGGTGCGGTACCAAAGCCTGCCTCGTTAGAGTAGCATCCTCTGGCGGCTCCCCATCTGAGCGCAAGAGCCACGGTAGATCCGGCAAAGCCTCCCACAGCAGCGTGCGGTGTGAAGGCATATACGAAGATGCTCTTGATCGCAGGAAGTATCTGGCTGGCGTTCATAAAGATGATAACGAATGCGCCTGCCATATAGATGATAGCCATAACAGGAACCATTATATCCATTACCTCTGTGATTCTCTTGAATCCTCCGGCGATGATGATTGCTACCAGTACAGCCATGATCGTACCGGAAACATATTCAGGAATTCCAAAGGCAACAAACTGCGAGGTCGCCGAAAGAGCCTGAGTGCACAGAGAAGGTACCAGCTCAATCATAGCGGCGAGAGCATAGAAGGCCCCGAGGAATTTTCCAAAGCCTCCGAGAGCTCTCAAATAGTAGTAAGGTCCGCCTATCCACTCACCGTCTGCGTTCTTTTCTCTGAACTTAACAGCAAGGGCAATCTCATTGTATTTGGTGGCACAGCCAACAAGGGCGATGACCCAGATCCAGAATACGGCTCCCGGGCCTCCCATTACTATAGCGGCAGGAACTCCTACGATGTTTGAAGCACCTATGGATGACGCCAGTGCGGCGCATGCTGCTGAGAACGGTGAAACCTGACCCTCTTCAGCCTTAGCGAACATTTTGCCGAAAGTCTGGGAGCAGATGTACCCAAACTTTCTGATCTGAATAAATCCTAAGCGGGCTGTTATATACAAGCCGCCGCCTATAACTATAACCAGGATGGGAATACCCCAAAACCAGTTGCCGAAGTCGGCAATCGCTTCTAAAATAAACATATGTTACTCCTTTTCTTAAATAATACGCAGATAATAACGGTACATAACCTTTTTACAACGTATTTAATGAGTTTTAATTTGTCGTTATACCCTAAAATTTCTCTCATTCTCCGGAATATGTTTCGTTGCCGGCCATATAAGTGCGGAGCGCCTTGATGTCCTTGATCTCATCCTCCGGAATGTTGAATATATCTCTGTCGATCACTACCATATCTGCGAACTTGCCTGCTTCAATGGTTCCCATCAAATCCTGCTCGCCGTTGGCGTAAGGAACATTCTTAGAATACATGCAGACAGCATCATATACGGAAAGCTTTTCCTCCGGCTGCATACCGCCTTCCGGCTTCCCGTCCAGATCCTTTCTGGTAACCATCGAGTAGATTCCGTTCCATGGCGAAAATATTTCTACCGGACAATCGGAGCCGCCGGACATCATAAGACCCGCGTCCTTATACGTCTTCCATACGTAGCTCATGTTCGCTCTCTCCTCACCGACTCTTTCTTTTATCCAGTGCATATCGGTCAGGAAAAATACCGGCTGTATGTCAAGGACTATCGGCAGCTTTTTCATTCTCTCAATGAGCTGCGGGGTGGACATCTGGGCGTGAATGATCCTGAACGGCAGCCTGTTCCTCTGCTCCCTTTCGGTCATTCCGTGTTCCCTGCTCTTTTGGAGGGTGTATTCTACGGCGGTGATGACAGCATCAAGGCCCATATCGCCTATGCAGTGTACCGCCGGTTGCAGACCCATCTCATATGCCTTTAGCATTCTTTCGTTGAGGTCTTCCTGGGTTGTCACAAACATGCCCGTGGTCGTCGGGTCATCGGAATACGGCTCATAAAGCTTAGCCGACCTCGAGCCAAGGGAGCCGTCGATGAACATCTTAAAGGTTCCGTATTGTACGGCTCTGAACGGGTCTTCCCTTTCTTCTTTGGTAACAAAAGGCTTATTGTAGAAATTATCAAGACACACGGTCATCCTGATCGGAAGCTGTCCCTTTCTGTTCAGCTCCAGATAGTCGTCGTAGCTTTCAAAATACTTATATATTTCGGCGGCGTAGGTATGCATCATTGTCAGGCCGTAAGACACTGCCAGCTCAAAGCCCTTCTTGAGACAGTTCTTTCTGTTCTGTGTATCCTCAAAAGGATCCGGTATTATCTCATCAAACAGCTTGGACGCCTGCTCCCTGAATATTCCGTTGGGAATCCCGTCCTCATCCAGTTCCACCAATCCGCCTTCACCGAAATCATATCCCTTGCCGATGCCGGCTTTTTGTATCGCCGCAGTGTTGGCTACCGACGCGTGTACGCACACCCGTTTAATCATAATAGGATGCTTCGTCGACGCTCTGTCCAGATCCTCTCTCGTAGGCAGTCTGTCATTGCTGTCGCTCCATTTTGACTGGTCGAAGTTGAATCCGGTTACCCACTGTCCTTCAGGCGTTTCCGCGGCTTTTTCAGCCAGCATTTTTATGGCCTCTTCCTTGCTCTCTGTTTTGCCCAGATCGACCCAGCTGAACAGCTTGCAAAAGGCTACGAAATGCATGTGCGAGTCTCCCATGCCCGGCAGAACCGTCTTCCCTTTCAGATCTATGATCTGATCCGACTCATAGTTTGCCAGAGCTTCGTCGCTGCTTCCCACGTATGCGAACTTCCCGTCCTTTACGACTATGGCTTCTTTGCATACGCCCTCATCCTCGAGAGTATAGACCTTGGCGTTAATAAAAATCTTGTCTGCTGACGCTTTCATTTTGTCCCCCCCCTTATTATTGAGCAATATTCGAATTATCGCACTGTAGAGTGTTTCGGCAATATCTTGTATGAATATACTGTCTCAACCATCTCGGTAAATTGATGTGCGCCTTTACCTGCAATTGAACAAAAGCCTGCAAACCGCAGAAATGCGGTATTTTCTGAATTCATACTGACTTTTCCCAATGCAACATGCCGCATACATTATACACGTTCTGTATAAATAGTGTCAATATTTTTCACAAAAATACAATCCTGCCGTTTCTAAATATTCTAAAAGATTACATAAGGTACGGAAACGGCAGCGCCGGATGCCATATAACCTTAAAAGGAGAGGAATACCTAAAATCCCTCTCCCTCTAACGTCTATGACTCCTCATGCGGCCCGAATGCTACCAGACTTCCCCTAAAGTGTCGCCTGCATCATCTGCGTCGTCCGTATCCTCAGCCACTTCTATGCCCATGGCAATCTTTATGTTGTTCACGGCTTCGTCGATGCTGTCCTGATCCTGGAACACTACGGAAGCGTAAAGTCCGCCCGCCGCATAGCACGGCGCAGATCCGGTTTCACCGATAATGCTCTGGGTTTCTATGGTCCACCCGGACATATCGCTGAGCTGCATCTTGACCAAAGCCTTTATATCATCAGTGGACATGTTAGTCTCCACGTTATCCTCGACGGCGCCCAATATAGATGCGTACTTGGTCAGAAGCGTAGAACTGGTGAGGAGTTTTTCAAGTATGGCTTTCAGTACCGCCTGCTGGTTCTTATTCCTCTGGAAATCTCCGTCAGAGAAGGACAACCTCTCTCTGGCAAAGGCCAAAGCCTGAGAACCGTTCAGTTCATTCTCTCCCTCAAAGAACTGGTAGAACACGTCCATGCCATGGGTGTAGAAGGTGTAGTCGGAGTTGACCGTTATGCCGCCTATGGTGTCTACCAGCGTCTCCACCGTAGTGTAGTTCACCTTAACGTAATAGTTCATCTCCAGTCCCGTCAGATTTTCCACCGCGGCCACCGTATCATCTATGCCGTATATCCCTGAGTGAGTCAGCTTATCCCACGCCCATCCCTGATTCGGAAGCTCTACATAGTAGTCTCTCGGTATAGAGGTGAGGAGTATGGTCTTAGTTTCAGGGTTTACCGTGATAATCATGTTCACGTCAGACCTGGACTGAACGTCTATGGAACCGCTCACATCCAGTCCGCTTACGTATATGTTAAACGAATCTGTGGTAACGTCTACTCCCTTTGATATATCCTCGTTCTCCACACTGATGAGTATGGTTTCCAGTATCTTCGTGGAATCCTCGAAAACATCATTGTCATCCACCGTAGCGGTGTAGTTGGCCGCATTTATGAATATGACGTCGTTGGTTCCGGAAAGGAGTCCGTCTGTCACATCGGTCAGTAACACGGAATCCCGGAACTCCACGCTGACCATTTCCTGAAGCTTCTCCTCCGCTAAGGAGAATCCGTCGCCGTTTTCATAGGTCACCACCGTCATCCCTGCTATGTCATCCAGATCCTCAAAGGTTCCGTCGTCTCTCACCAGGACGTAGTACGCCTCCGCCGTTATTCCTACGCTGGTTATGTTGGAGAAAAACCCTAACGTCGCGCTAAAGTAGAAGGAACCCCATCCGTATCCCGCCGTAATTATCAGTGAAAGGAAAAAGCACAGCACCCGTCTGGAGGTCTTGAACCTTCTGAAAAACAATGCCGGAAAGGTGATCAGGAACAAAACCGCAACAATCCCCAGTCCTATGAGCAGAGTTCTAAGATCCAGTATGTCCGCATACAGCACCAAGGCTACCACCGCCACTGTGATGAGCGCATACAGCACAGACCATCTCCTGGTGAATCTGGCAAATCCGCCTCTCCTGCTCCTTCCATATTCATCATATCCGTTTCTATATCTATTACGTTTCATTATAATGCCTCCCTGCTTTTCAGCACAATATCAGCACACAGACTGTATTATTCTACTATCTTGTGAAGGCTTTGTCGAGATAATATGAAAAATATAGAAAATTTCTTTCCCCTCAGCATTTCTTTCCCCTGTCCTGTCAGAATTGACCCCTTTATTAGGAAGAGTCTTTACTCGAATTTTCGATCGTACAGGAGGGCGGCTATGAGCACCACCAGACAGGACCCTGCGTTGTGAACCAAGGCTCCGGTGACCGGATTGAGAATTTCAAGGAGTGAGCACACGATGGCTGCAAAATTTATGCACATAGACAGGGTTATGCTCAGCTTGATAGTCCTCACTGTAGCATCAGAGAGCCGCTTCAGGTATGGGATCTTGGATATATCATCGCTCATAAGGGCAATGTCTGCCGCCTCCACGGCGATATCACTGCCCATGCTGCCCATGGCGACGCCTACGTCGGCAATCTTCAAAGCCGGAGCGTCGTTGACCCCATCGCCGATCATGCACACCCTTCGACCCGATTCCCGCAGAGAGCGAAGCTCATTGACCTTTTCCTCCGGCAGAAGATCTGCTCCCACCTCAGTTATTCCCACTCGTTCGGCAAAATATCCGGCTGTCTTTTCATTATCCCCTGTGAGCAGTACCGTGGTCGTGTGCATCTCCTTAAGACGGGCAACCATCTCTTTCGCGTCGGAACGCAGCGAATCTGACAGTGCGATTACACCTATGCAGCTGTCTCCATCAGCCACGAGAACAGACGCTTTCCCTTCGGCTCGAAATCCCTCCAGAGCCTTTTTTGCCTGATCCGCGATGGAAACACCGTTCTCCCCAAGGTATTTTTCACTGCCGCACAGGAGGCTCCTTCCGGCGACCTTTGCATAGACGCCTTTGCCGGCCGCCATCCTGAAGCTCTCGGATTCCTCAAGGGTCAATCCCCTCTGCTTCGCTCCTTCTGTAATGGCTTTCCCCAGAGGATGCTCACTTCTCGACTCGGCAGACGCCGCCAATGCCAGCAGCTCCTCTTCCGTCATAGAAGAGTCGAAGGAAGCTATGTCGCTGACTTCCAATCTTCCGTATGTCAAAGTCCCTGTCTTATCAAGGGCAATGGTGTCTACCTTTCCCATCTTTTCCAAGGCTTCCCCTGATTTTATCACGACGCCGTGTTTCGCAGCCTGTCCGATGGCGGCCATAATTGCGGTAGGTGTGGCGAGCACCAGGGCGCACGGACAAAATACTACGAGTACCGTAACTCCGGTAACTATATTTCCTGTAAAAGCGTAGGCTAAAATTGCGATCAAAAGCGCTACGGGCACGAGCCAGCTGGCCGCCCGATCGGCGATACGCTGCATAGGCGCCTGCTTGTTTTCCGCATCCTCCACCAGCCGGATCATCTTTTGCAGGGAGCTGTCCTCTCCCACTTTGGTCGCTTCGATTTCAATTATTCCGAAACAGTTAATCGTGCCGCAGAACACCTCGTCCCCCGGAGCCTTATCTACGGGCAGGGATTCTCCTGTCATAATAGACTGATCCACCGACGTTTCCCCTGTCAAAATCTTTCCATCCACGGGAATGGTTTCTCCTGCCAGTATGCGCAGCACGTCGCACTTTCTGATCTCCTCCGCCGGTACCATCTCTTCCTTTCCGCCCCGAATTCTTCGTCCCCGGGTCGGAGCAAGGCTGATCAGCTTTTTCAGTCCTTTCCTTGCCCGATTCGTCGTGGCGTCCTCCAGCAGAGCGCCCAGGGCCATGATAAACACCACCTCTCCGGCTGCGAACAGCTCACCTATGGCGAGGGCCGCGAACATGGCGATACAGATGAGAAGAGCCGAGGAAATCTTCGAAATTCCACGGTTATGTATGACGCGCCATATGGCTAGGTATAAGAGGGGAATCCCGCACACGATTATGGTCACCCACGCAGGATCGAAGGGCAGAATGTGCAGCTCTGCCTCTCCTCCCCCGAATTCCTCCATCAAATGAGGAACAAGATCTATGAGCAGAAAAACGCCGGCTACAATGGTCATAGGCAGTCCGGCCAAGAAATCGTTGATTTTCTTTATCATCATCGTCAAATAGCGCCCTCCCCGCCGGATCGTTGACAACCCGGCAAAACTTCCGTACAATAGGTTCAATACCGAATATATCGTTCTCTTTCTCCTTCATTCTATTGCCAAGTCTGATCACCGGCAAGAGATAGTTTCGAGAAAGTGTTCGATACGGAACGAAAAGTGAAATTTGTACGGAAGAATCGGAAGGAAAATTCAAGAATCGGGAGGAAAATTATGGACAGACGGCAGCAAAAGACCCGATCGGCCATATTTCAGGCGTTCAGCGATCTAATGTCGGAAAAAAGATACAGCCGCATAACCGTGCAGCAGATCATAGACAGAGCAAACGTGGGCCGCACTACCTTCTACGCCCACTTTGACACGAAGGAGGATCTTCTGAAAGCTCTTTGCGAGGACCTGTTCGGCCATATCATTGCCAGCGCCAAAGACGCCACCCATACCCACGGGATCTACTCCGACAAAAAAACGCCGGAGTCCATCTTCTGCCATCTTCTCCAGCACCTGGAGGAAAACGACGGCAATATCATCGGTCTTCTTTCCGGAGAAAGCAACGAGCTGTTTCTCCGCTACTTTAAGGACAGTCTGAGGGATCTGATACAGACTCAGTTTATGGAACGCGACCGGCACAGAAACGTCGATCTGCCCCGGGATTTCCTCATCAATCACATCTGCGGCAGCTTCGTGGAAATGGTGCAGTGGTGGATAAAAAACGGAATGAAACAGTCCCCTGTCCGGCTTGACCGCTATTTTCGCGCCGTGATCGAGCCGGTGCTTTAG
>CAYTYN010000039.1:0-14045 GCA_964442135.1 uncultured Oscillospiraceae bacterium | reverse complement strand
TGCAGATATGCCAGTGGCCGTATTCATCGTAGGCGTTAAAAGCACCGGTGAAATCATGACCGAGCGCCGTTTCGTAAGTAAAGGTTTCCGTTCCCGCTCTTCCGCATTGGCAGGAATAATAATAGGTCGCCGATTCTGTACATGTGGCGTCGCTTGCTTTGTAGGTATCGGAAACAACATCCTGATTGTAGATATGCGCACCATATCCGTTCTTAGCGCTGTTATCCGTAACCGTGCAGCCGTTCGCCTTACACTCGTGCCAATGATGGTTTTCGTCACTGCTCCATGCGGTGTCCCAGCTATGTCCACTGACTTCACTGCCGAAATCGCTCACCGTACCGGAGCCGTCATAAACCTCTACCGTCATCGTGACCGGCTCGCTGCAAAAGTCGGTGTAGAGATAGTCGTTGGCTTCTTCAGAGAAGATTTGCAGGGTATAGGTTCCATCTGCAACGCCTGTAAGGGGGATGGACAGCTCGCCGCTTGCCGCGTTGGAGCTGTCCGCCAGCTTGGCATAATAAGCTACCTTGCCATCACTATCAATCAGGACACAGGAAACATACTGGTTCTCCCCGGTGGTCGCATTGGAATATGTGAAGTAGAGAGTTTCCCCTGTCTGCGTACTTTGGTAATCCGTTGCGGTGACTGTCAGTGTTTGCGAGCTGTCCTTCATGGTGAATTTCACCGTATCGGTAGCTTCTTCCATGGCGGTCAGACCGCTTCCTACGGTCGCAACAGATTTTCCGCTCTCTTCACTCGCGGCGGATGTGAAGAATACAGAGCTAAGATCTAAACTCAAAGCGGGACGGGCGGCGTAATAGTCGTAGGACGCATTGAGGTCGATCGTTTTATCGCCATCTTGGTAGCCCAGCTGCACATTGTAAGCAATGACTGAGTAAGGGGAGCGCAGCCACCAAGAATAAAATCCGTAGCCACGCACCGTATTACTGCCTATCGTGTCCCATTCCGCTGCTGATATGGCCCACAGCTTTTGATCGGATATTCCCTGTCCGGCTATTCCGTCATCACTTGTCAAATCCCTTGCGGTAATAACCGCCAGTTCCTTTTCGGAGAAGGTTTCTGCAATTTCCTCCATTTTCTGTTGCAGGGTGCTTCCGGCGTATTCGTTGGGCGTTACCCAGTTAGTCATTTCGGTCGGGTTGTCGGCGTAATAGTACCAATCTGTGGCGTATTGGGTTGAATTATCAAAGCTTGCCATGCTTCCGGTACGGAAGGCGGTAGTTCCAAAGTCTGAATTCGCCGAAAGCAGGGTAATGTGGTTTTCTAGTGGATACACTCCGCTTTCTTCATCCCCAATCACCCACCATTCATGACCTGCAAAGGCTACCTTGCTGCTGTTGACCGTCAGGCCTGCAATGCCGCTTTCCGTTTCCGCCGCAAACCCTGTCCCCGGCAGAAGAGTAACGACCATCGCGCAGATCAGCAGCCATGCACATAGCTTTTTTGTTTTTCTCACGTCTCTACGCTCCTTTCTGTGTGCTGCACAGGCTGTAAATTTTATGCTTTGATCTTTATTCGGATATTATTTATGCACGTAAAAAGGCGCAGCACCCCCGCAGTAAAACGGGAGGACCACGCCTCTATATCTGTCTTTTTGAAATCGCTGAATTTGCCTCTTGACAGGGGAAATGGGCAAAGCTACACTTGTGTTGTGTTGTGTTGTGTTGTGTTGTGTTGTTAGCATTGTCTTCATTTCTGCCACCGTTGTCAAGACCCCTCTGCACATAAATATACCCACATATCACCATATTATAACACGGAACCCGCTTATTTCAAGCATTTTTTGAAATTATCTCTAAATATTCTGCTATACTGCTATGTCGACATTTAGGGGTCAAAAATGACTTGATTTTAAGCCATTTCCAAAGGGCAAGCTTTGGGGCGGCAAGGTGTTTGAATCTTGCACCTCGCGTTTGCGTTTGAAGGGGTTACGGGCTAATTCTTACAGCTTTATCAGAGCCTCGTCTACAAGGTCTGTATATTTTCCCTGTGCGAGCAGTTTATCGGGGCAGGCAAGCAGAGCATGGAAAAGATACCGCTGTTAAATACATGGGGCGCTTCTTCTTTCTCATGGGAAAATCACCTCTGTGTTGACTGCTTCTGCAACCGCCGACCGCCAAGCATTTCTCCTGTCAACCCCCTTCATTTGATTATCGGCTTACCGTTTCTCGGTAATGTCCGCACGCTCTGCTCGTCGTCTCATAAGCCGGTCAAACAGCTCCTGCGCCTGCTTTTTCAACATCGGCAGGATGGGATTGCACCTTGTCCCTTGTCAAAGGGCGGTATAAATAGCCCCTTTATGCTCGCGGATATACCGCAAGCGCCCCTGTCCACATGGGCCGATGTACCCCTCTTCTTTTTCGGCAGGCAATTTTCGTTATAGCCGTGCTGTTTCATTTTGTAATCCTCCGGCTGTGATTGATTTTTCCGCAAATCCAATCATTTTGGCTGATTACAAAAGCATAAGGGAGAGAGCTTCTTTACGAAGCCTCTCCCTTAGGGGGGCATTTTTCAGGCGTGGAGGAATCCCTCAGCTCGGAGTTTTATATGGTTTCGGTTATTAGCTTAGTCAGGTTCTCGCTGAACAGGGCAGGATCGTCGACGGACATTCCGTTTAGAAGGAGAGACTGGTCGTAGAGAAGCTGGGTGCAGACCTTCACCTTTACCTTGCCTTCGTCGCCCTCTGCCATGGCGCCTCTCAGGATTTCCGTAATCTTATGGTTCGGATTGATCTCCAGAACCCGGTCAGCGTGGAGCTGCCGCTCTGCAGGCATGGAGTTAAGAACCTTTTCCATTTCCAGAGAGAGCCCTCCCTTTGCGGTAAGGCAGACAGCCGATGACTTCAGCCTTGAGGAAAGCTTTACCTCCGTTACCCGATCTCCCAGAACCTCCTTCATATAGGCCAGCAGATCCTTGTTTTCCTCATCCGCCTTTTTCATGGCTTCCTTTTCTTCGTCGCTTTCCTCGGTGGTCATGTCCTCTGAAGCCACTGACTTAAAGAGTTTATCGTTATAATCCTGCATCATCTGAAGAGCGAACTCGTCTATTTCATCGGTCAGGTAGAGAATCTCGTAGCCCTTGGAATCTATGTATTCAGTCTGGGGCAGTATGTCGATTTTTTCGTTGGATTCTCCCGCCGCGTAGTAGATGAACTTCTGATCCTCCTTCATTCTGGAAACGTACTCGGCCAAGGTTACATTCTTCTTCTCCGTATTGGAGTAGAACAGGAGCAGATCCTTCAAAACGTCCTTATGGGCGCCGAAGTCATCGTAGACGCCGTATTTCAGCTGGCGTCCGAAGGCGCTGTAGAACTTTTCGTAGCCCTCACGGTCTCCGTTCAAGAACGTCTCCAGCTCGCGCTTAATCTTCTTCTCCAGATTCTTGGCTATGTTTCGCAGCTGTCTGTCGTGCTGGAGGGTTTCTCTGGAAATGTTCAGGGACAGATCCTGTGAATCCACCAGACCTTTTACGAAGTTAAAGTAATCAGGGAGAAGCTCCTGACACTTATCCATTATCATGACTCCGGAGGAGTAGAGCTGAAGACCCTTTTCATAGTCCTTAGTGTAGTAGTCAAAAGGGGTGTGGGAGGGTATGAAGAGGAGGGCCGTGTAGCTGGATACTCCCTCTACCGCTGTCCTTATCACTCTGGCCGGATCCTCCCAGTCGCCAAACTTGCTCTTATAGTATTCGTTATAGTCCTCCGGCTTTACCTTCGACTTCTGTCTCTTCCATATAGGCTCCATGGTATTCAGAGTCTCGCCGTCCATTCTTATAGGGTAGCGGATGTAGTCGGAGTACCGTTTTACCAGATCTTTAATGGTGTAGTCCTCCAGGAAATGGGAGTAATCCTCATCCTCAGAGTTCTCCTTAATGTGAAGAAGGATCTCAGTTCCGTTGTCTTTCTTTTCCCCTTCGGTTACGGTATAGCCATCGGCTCCGGAGGATTCCCACTTCCAGGCCGTATCGCTTCCATACGCCTTGGAAAGGACGGTGACCTTATCAGATACCATGAAGGCCGAGTAGAAGCCTACGCCGAACTGACCTATAATATCTATGGCCTTATCTTCCTTGGCGTCGCCGTCGTGCTCAGCCTTAAAGGACTGGCTTCCGCTCCTCGCGATAGTTCCCAGATTGGATTCCAGCTCGTCCTTAGTCATGCCAACACCGTTATCGGATATGGTAATAGTTCCGGCATCTCTGTCTGTCTTTATGGTGATGACAAAATCGTTTTTCTTTATACCTGTATCGCCGGATGTAAGGCTCCGGTAGTAGAGCTTGTCGAGAGCGTCGCTGGCGTTGCTTATCAGTTCTCTTAAGAATATCTCTTTATGTGTGTAGATAGAATTGATCATAAGGTCGAGGAGCTTTTTCGACTCCGCCTTAAACTGTTTCTTTGCCATGTATTATTCGCCTCCTAAATTATCAGCACTCTAAACACGCGAGTGCTAACCATGTAATATAATTTACCACCTTTCGGCTGAATTGTAAAGGGGCATATTGATATCAAGGTGAAAAAATGATACATTAAGCTGTAGCGGACGAGAGATGAACGGAAGAGGGGGAGGAAGATGAACCTGATAACTAAGAATACGGATACGGCTATGTATGTAACCTTGGCCTACGTCAGTGAAGGCGATTTCGTAATAGACGCTACCTGCGGCAACGGATACGACACCGCAGCTCTTTCCGAAGCCGTAGGCGAAAGGGGTCTGGTAATATCCTTTGATATCCAGCAAAGAGCCATAGACAATGCTCGGCGCATGATGGAGAAGGATGGCAGAAGGAATGTTATACTGATAAAGGATTCCTTCGAGAGCATGGGTGAGGTCATCGGCAATTTTACCGGCAAGCGGCCTTCGGCCATAGTATTTAATTTAGGCTATCTTCCCCACGGAGATAAATCGGTTACTACCAATGTAAAGACCACCATGAGAGGCGTTGCGGAGGCTCTGGAGATAATCAAGACTAACGGGATTGTGACCGTCACCATGTATCCCGGCCACGAAGAAGGCAGGAGGGAGAAGCAGGCATTGCTTGAGGCAGCGAAGAAGCTTCCCGCCGACCGCTACCACGCATTGCACTCGGTGGTGCTTAACGGAGAGAGGAGGAGCCGCAAGAGTCCTCCCGAGATACTTTTCATAACCAAAAAGTCGGACAAATAGACTGAAGCGGAGTTATAACCGAAATGAATTTTTTAGAAGAGCGCATAGTTAAGGACGGCAGCGTCCTGACCGGAAATGTTCTAAAGGTGGACAAGTTTCTCAACCATCAGCTGGACATAGGTCTGCTGAGGCAGATGGGGCAGGAGTGGAAGCGCCGATTTCAAGGGACGGAGATAAATAAGATACTTACCATAGAGGCATCAGGCATCGCCATTGCCTGTATAGCGGCCGAGTACTTCGACGTACCTGTCCTCTTCGCGAAAAAGTCGAAGAGCATAAACATCGAAGGGGACGTATACGCGGCAGAGGTAGAATCCTATACCCACAAGACCACCAACAGGGTAATAGTGTCGAAGCGCTTTCTCGGGCCGGAGGATAAGGTTCTCATAATTGATGACTTCCTGGCTAACGGATGCGCTCTGTCAGGCCTTATTCAGATCGCCGAGGAAGCGGGAGCCACCGTGTCCGGTATAGGAATTGCCATAGAGAAGGGCTTCCAGCAGGGCGGGAAGCTGATAAGGGATATGGGTTACCGGGTAGAGTCCCTGGCCATAGTGGAATCCATGGATTCGGAAAAAGGCCGGTGTGTTTTCCGGCATTCAAATCCCTGATTATTACTTACGGATACGGAGGCTCCGGCATTTTGCTGTGAGCCCTACAGTCATTGGTCATCGTCAAGATCGATTGACGGACCATACGGGAAGGTCATAGCGACTGCTGAGAACAGAATGAGGGTGATAAGCCTGAATATCACATGAACATTTCGTTCGGTTATAAAACAATATATGGAAGATATGGCTGCGATCAGAAAGATCACCATTGACGCAATCAGAAAAGTGCGTTTCCTGTCGGTCAGTTTATCTGTCCCGAATATTTTTTTCATTGCTATTCGAAGGAAGGTGTATATGAAACCTGCATAGGCAAGCATATCAACACTGGAAGCATCCCTCGGCACTATATACCATCCGTCAATCGGACCAAAAATCAGCATTGCAACGATGTAAAGTATTGCCAATGTAATCACAAAACCGGCTATCAAGACGGTCTTCTTTTTATCTGTTTTTTCCTTCATTGAAGATCACCTCCGCTCAACTGCAACTACCATAGTTTTACTCTCAATAACTATATCTTCTACGGAATGTCTTTGTTTATTGATAGCATATTATTAGCTTTGCGTCAATATGAATAAATGATTTTTTAGGAAAATTCTGCGATTTCAAAAAGCTCAGGATGTTCTCCTGAGATCGCATTTTGCATTTGTCTGCCCTCCTTGATTCTACGGTGAAGAAATGATACAATGTCCATGTGCTAAATTAACAGTTTGTAGAGTAAAGACATACGAAAAATGAAAATCAGGAAAAAGGATGCCGGATTAAAAAGAAGATCCAAGAGGAGAAACGGAATTCTAGTCGCTGTTACAGGAATTCTTCTGGTAAGCGCGTGGTACATATTGGGGAAGAGCTACGTTTACGAGGGGTTGGGAACCCCGGGGGTGTACCCTGTGAGCCGGCTGGACATGGATTGCCTGTACATCAATGAAGACGGATTTAAGGTCTATGATGATGGAACGGTAGAGGGCGTACCCGGTATAGACGTATCCGCCTATCAGGGGTCCATCGACTGGGAAAGAGTCAGAGCCGCCGGAGTGGAATTCGTCATGATCAGGCTTGGCTACAGCAGTACCGCAGACGGAGCTCTCCACATGGACGAAAGGTTCGAGGAAAATATAGAAGGAGCCTTGGACGCCGGTCTGATGGTGGGAGTTTATTTTTTCTCCCAGGCCATCAATACCGGCGAGGCGATTGAGGAGGCCGAATTCGTGGTGCAAAATCTGAGAGAATATGACATTACAGGGCCTGTCGCTTTTGATATGGAGCCGGTGGGGGAAGATGACCGCATCAGTGATCTGACAGTTGAAGAAAGGACAGAGATAGCCGACGCCTTTTGCGGAGCCATAGAAAGCTATGGATACACCGGCTTGATCTACGGGAATTCTTCATGGTTATCCGACAGCATAGATCTTTCCTATCTTACCGACCACCACATTTGGCTCGCCCACTACAACCGTACTACAGACTTCCCGTATAAATTCGTCATGTGGCAGTATTCCTCAGAAGGAGAGGTAGACGGCATAGAGGGATACGTGGATCTTAATATATATTTCGGAGAGTAATTTTTTAATCAGAAAAGGGATGTGCGCATATGAAGCTAGCAGATTTATTCAATCAAGGAAGACCGGTATTTTCTTTTGAAGTGTTTCCCCCTAAGAGGGATAACCCTATCGATACCATATATTCCACTTTGGAGGCTTTGAAGGATCTTAAGCCCGATTTTATCAGCGTTACCTACGGCGCGTCGGGGAGTCTGGCCAATAATTACACCTGTGAGATAGCCTCAGCTATAAAGCATAAATACGGAATAGAGTCGGCGGCTCACCTTACCTGTGTCAATTCAACCGGAGAAGAGGTAAAGGCGGTGCTGGAAGGACTTAAAGAAGCCGGCGTAGAGAATATCCTTGCCTTGAGAGGTGATATTTCTCCTGACGTACCGCCGAAGGAGGAATTTCATCACGCAAACGAGCTGATATCGTATATAAAATCTCTCGGCTACGACTTCGGCATCTCAGGAGCCTGTTATCCGGAAGGTCATCCCAACAGCGAAAATCAGATAGAGGACATCATAAACCTGAAGAAGAAAGTGGACGCCGGCGCTCAGCACCTGATATCACAGCTCTTCTTCGATAACAGCATGTTCTACGACTTCAGGGAAAAGGCCCGTATAGCCGGTATAAGGGTGCCTATAGAGGCGGGCATCATGCCCGTCACCAATAAGGGACAGATCGAAAGGATGGTTTCCATGTGCGGAGCCAGCCTTCCTCCGAAGTTCGCCAAGACCATGGCGAAGTATGAGAGGAGAACTGAGGCTCTTAAAGACGCCGGCATAGCCTACGCCGTAGAGCAGATAGTGGATCTGGTATCTCAGGGCGTGGACGGCATTCATCTGTACACGATGAATAATCCGGAGGTGGCAGGGAGGATTAACGACAGCGTGAGATCCCTGTTTTAAACCGTTAAAATTCAACTGATTTAGGAGATAGACCGTTGAACAGAGTTACGGAACTTTTCAAGGATAGAGAATTCATTTTTTTGGACGGCGGACTGGGAACCATGCTCCAGAGAGCCGGATACACATCTGAAAAACTCCCTGAGGAGCTTAACATAACCAATCCTGAGGTCATCCGCCGCATACACAGAGAGTATGCAGAGGCGGGATCCGACGTTATATACACGGCGACCTTCGGCGTAAACGAGTTAAAGACACGAGACAGCAGGTACACGGCTAAGGAGATAATAGAAGCCGCGGTGGAAAACGCCAGAACAGCTACAGCGGGTACGGCGGTCAAGGTGGCTCTGGACATAGGCCCCTGCGGAAGGATGCTGGAGCCTAACGGCAATCTTTCCTTCGAGGAGGCTTATCAGCTTTTCAAAGGACAGGTGCTGTGGGGAAAAGGCGTCGACCTCATAGTCATAGAGACCATGACCGATCTCTATGAGATGAAGGCCGCGGCGCTTGCCGTCAAGGAAAACTCAGACCTTCCTGTCATATGCACCATGACATTCGAGGAGAACCGTCGAACCTTCACAGGGACATCTCTCTCATCTATGGCGCTGACTCTCGAAGGTCTCGGCGTTGACGCCATTGGCATAAACTGCTCCCTGGGGCCTGCGGAGATCAGACCGCTCATAGAGGAGCTGTCAAAATGGACGAGTCTGCCCATAGTTTCAAAGGCCAACGCAGGTCTTCCTGACCCGGCCACAGGGGAGTACAGCATAACCCCTGAGGAATTCGCCGAAGGGGCGGCAGAGCTCATACCATTTGGCGTAAAGCTGGTAGGAGGCTGCTGCGGCACAGACCCATGTTTCATCAGAGCGGTTAGGGAGAAGTTCAGAGATAAGAGATACGTTCCCCAAAATCCCGTAATACCTTCGGCTGTCTGCACACCTGAGAAAACCGTAGTCATAGACGGCCCGAGGGTAATAGGAGAGAGGATAAACCCTACGGGGAAGAAAAAGCTGAAAGAGGCCTTTTTAAACGACGATATGGACTATGTCCTGAGTCAGGCGGTTACTCAGATCGACGATGGAGCAGAGATACTGGATGTGAATACGGGTGTTCCCGGCATAGAAGAAAAAAGGGTAATGGTAAAGGCGATCAAAGCTCTTCAGGGAGTTACCGATGCGCCTCTTCAGATAGATTCCGGCGACCCTACCGTCATAGAGCCGGCTCTCAGGATTTACAGCGGCAAGGCTATAGTGAATTCGGTAAACGGAAAGGAAAGCTCTTTAAACGCAATTCTTCCTCTGGTGAAGAAGTACGGGGCCGCCGTGGTGGGGCTTACTCTGGATGAGGACGGAATCCCCAAGACCGTCGAAAAGAGGGTGGAGATCGCGAAAAAGATCAGAGACAGAGCTTTAGAGGCGGGGATACCTGAAAGGGATATCTATATAGACTGTCTCACTTTGACGGCGGCGGCAGAGCAGGAAAACGCCGCGGGCACACTCATGGCTTTGAGAAGAGTGAAGGAGGAGCTGGGACTTAAGACAGTGCTGGGCGTCTCCAACATTTCCTTCGGACTGCCGCAGAGACAAATAATAAATTGTAACTTCCTCCAGATGGCTCTGAACTCCGGCCTAGACCTTCCCATAATGAACCCTTCTTCAAAGGAGATGATGGAGGCTATAGATGTATACCGGGTAATATACAACATTGATAAGGACTCGGCGGAATATATAAAAAAGTACGGGAAAGAGGATACAAAGGCTGAGAAAACGGCTGAAAAGGAAGGAGAAGGCGACTCGGAAAAGGCGCTGGAGTACGCTGTTATAAACGGCCTTAAGGGGGAGACGAGAAAGCTTACAAGGGATATATTAAGGGAGAGAGAGCCGGCGGACGCGATAAACACTGTCCTCATTCCCATTCTTGACAGGGTGGGGGACAGATTTGAAAAGGGAAGGATATTCATCCCTCAGCTGATGCTTGCCGCGACCACCGCCCAGGAGGCCTTCGATGAGGTGAAGAAGGCTATAGAATCCTCAGGGACTGCCGGAGAAGAGAACGGCACTATCGTCATCGCGACGGTGAAGGGAGATATCCATGATATCGGTAAGAATATAGTCAGGGTCATTTTGGAGAACTACGGATACGACATAGTGGATCTGGGAAAGGATGTAGCTCCTGAGACGGTGTCCAAAGCCGTTTCAGAGCACGGAGCTAAGCTTTTAGGCCTGTCTGCCCTTATGACTACAACCCTCCCCGCTATGGAGGATACCATAAAGCTGATTAGAGAAGTCAGTCCTTCCTGCGCCATCATGGTAGGGGGAGCTGTTCTGACTCCCGATTACGCTGAAAGGATCGGAGCGGATTACTACGTGAAGGACGCGAAGGAGTCTGCGGACAGGGCTAAAGAGGTGTTCGGGAAGTGAGAGAAAAAAGCAAGATGGTGACCGGATCGGTTCTGACCGTAACCTCTGCTCTCATCTTCGGACTTACGCCCATGCTTAACACCGCCACCTACGCCATGGGCGGAAACCCGATGACCATGACGTTTTACAGGAGCTTTATAGCTTTTCCCGTAATCTTTGTCGTGGTAAAGGTGAGAAAGGTGTCTGTAAGGGTGACCCCGAAGGAGGTAAGAGCTCTGACCCTGGCGGCCCTGTTCAACATTACCACATCCATGCTCCTGTTCAGCTCTTACTCGTACATCGGCGTAGGAATGGGGACTACCCTTCATTTTCTGTACCCGATATTTACCATTGTCCTCGGATACGTTATATTCAGGGACAGGCTCGGCGCTGTGAAGATAATATCTCTGTTCACGGCGACGGCAGGCATGGTCATGGCGACGGGGAGCACAGGCTTCAGCGTGACGGGTATAGCCATGGCGTCAGCCTCAGGCCTTACCTACGCAGGATACCTGCTGTCCCTGGAGAAGAGCTCAGTAGGCAGGATGGACACCATGAAAGCCATGATGTACATATGTATATTATCCAGCTTTTTCACGTTTATATTCGATCTGTTCGCCGATCAGGTGGTTTATGGTCTTCCTGCAAAGGCGATGGTCTACACCGTGATTTTCGCAGTGTTAAATTCCTGCGTCGCTCACGTTCTCCTTCTTAAGGGAGTGAAGTACATAGGGGCGGGAAATGCGTCCATATACAGCATGTTCGAGCCGGTATCCGGAGTGATAGGAGGCGTGATATTTCTTCATGAATCCGCCTCTCCGCTAAAGCTTTTGAGCTGCGCCGTTATCTTCGCCGCAGTCATGATGCCGGCCGTTTCCGATATGAGAAAATCAAAAGAAGCATAAAGAAGAGCAGGGCGTCAGTCCTGCTCTTCTTCCGTATCGATAAGATTAGCCATAAATGTAACTATAGTTCCCGTGTATCTTTCGACCTCATCCTCTCCGATGACGACGTTGACTATAGAGCAATCAGGATTCTTTTCATAGACGTATGCTGCCGATGTAGCCTGTACGCAGTTCATGTACGTCATGTCATCCCCTGTATATTCGTTGAAGGCTTCGGCCAAATCCTGAGCGAACTCGCTGTCCGGAGCGGCTGTCCAGCCGTCATGGTTTCCGGTCTTCTCGTAGGTGATGTCTGCCAGACTGCATATGGTCATATAGGTCTGATCTATCTCCTCCATGCTTTCCTCTGTAAGGCTGTTGGCGGAGGCTTGGACGTACCATGTCGTATCTGAGCATCGGATCATTCCCAGATTGGTGATGGATATAAGGTCATTGCCTGAATCCCGCTGGTACTCCCCGTTTACTATAGTGTACAGAGTGCTGATGAAGTCGTTTAGAGTATCCTTAGTGAACACCTGAGCAGGAAGAGAGGTTTCCTCAAAGGTATATGTCGCCTCCGGAAATTCCTCAGAGTATTTCTCCATGAATTTCTCTATAGCGCTGTCAAGTCTGCTCTCCAGCTTCGTCACATAGCTGGAGTCAACAACGACTGTGATAGAAGCGCTTTCCGGATAGAGGGCGGCTGACGAGCCTCCGGTGATGTCGGCCAGCTCAAATATTATCGCATTGGTCTTCAGCGCGGCCAAAAGATCGCCCAGCTCTTTTATCGGATTGGGATAATCCGAGATTCCGTCATCAGGGATGCCTCCGGGGAGTCCCTGGATGGTTATGGTATATGCTACGTCTCCGGAAGGGTCAGTATATTCCACATCTCCGGTAAAGCGGTAGGTGCTGAAGCCGCCTGAGTTAAAGGACCACATCTGGCTTTCCCCCGGATTCAGGCAGAACACGTTAGCGTCGTCGGGAAGGTACGCAGAGTCTAAATTGATTATGCCGGAAAAGTCGTTCTGAGTCTCCGGCGAGAATATCACCGTCAGATCTCCCATGCCAACGGTGTTCTTCGCAAGATAAAGAGCCGAGGCCATTGCAGGGATATATCTGCTGATACCGCCGGAACCCGACGCGTCATACTGGCAGATCACAACCGTCGGAGAAGCGTCTTCGTATGACTGAGAGGCCTCCACGGTCATAAATACGTTTCCGTATGAATCACTGCTGACCTCCACGCCTTTCGACTCAGCCCAGTAGATCAGATATTCCTGAACACGGGAGTTATCCGTCAGCGTGGCCATGGAATCCTCCAGGTCAGTCATATATGCCATGGCTTTATCTTCTATCTGAGATTTGAGCGACTCCTCTACGGCCTCCGCTTCACTGCCGCAGGAAGAGAGGGCAGCCGTGGACAGCATCAAGCACGCCATCAGTAAAAAAGCCGTCAGTTTCTTTATTCCGTTCATTTTAATCTCTATTCCTTTCAAGTATATTTCAACTCCTGTAAATTCCTCTAAATATTCATTTATTTTTTTCCGTTTATGCCTTATAATAATATCATAACGGAAAAGTTTCTTGAAGTTTTTTTAACAAAACTTCACACAATCTTAAGATTTGACGATAACGGGGTGACGCATATAATGGAGTCGAAGAACATCATCATCAGAGAATCGAATTTTGAGGACTGCCGATTTTTCGTTGAGTGGGAAAACAATCCGGCAGTGACTGAATTCTTTACGATCAATGAAGGCAGGACCTACGAGCAGGTCGTTACTGAATTCGTCAGATCAGGTCTCGATCCGACGAAAGTGCAATTCACCATTTTGTTAAAGCCGGAAGAGAAGCCTATAGGCAGGATATATGTCTCTAACATTTCGAAAGCCTATGATTCCATGGACATCACCAGGATCTATATCGCTGATACCCGTCTGAGAAACAGAGGCTACGGGGAGGAGGCTCTCAGGCTTATTCTGGAGTACGCCTTCATACAGCTTCACATGGAAAGAGTGACCCTGGATCACTTTATTAAGAATAAGGCGGCCGCCCATCTCTACGAGAAGGTAGGCTTTGTGGACGAAGGACTGATGCGCCACGCAGGGAAGAAGGACGGAAAGTACGTAGATCTCCAGCTGAAATCCATGCTGCGGGCGGAGTACTACGACAAGATGCATACTAAATGACCTGATGAGGGAAGGGGAGGAAGATAGATAATTAAGAGGAAATTATCGTGTTGCCGGAGCGAAAAGACGCTTCGGTATTTAATTTTAGGCACATCAATTTACGCGCTTTTTCGAAAAATACAGCAAGGCTCATATTTCGATTATTTTTTGTTGATATAATTTTAAGAATAATATATAATCGGGGGGAGAGAAAGGTATTATTTGAGAACGGGATTCAGAGAGCTTGATGTTTTATTAAGAAAAGTACAGGAGGAAGACAAATGAAAAGAAAGAAATTTGCGGCCATTCTCATGATCGCAGTCATGCTGCTGTCATTAGGCCTGA
>CAYTYN010000038.1:2015-14357 GCA_964442135.1 uncultured Oscillospiraceae bacterium | reverse complement strand
GGCGGAACGGGAATATCAGTAAATTTATATATTGACGTCAGATGATAGAGAGGTTATAATCATCTCGTATGCAGATACAGTTTTATGTTCCCCTCACCGCTATATGTTGTGTATTATGGTGTGTACATACTGATTAGAGGTGAGAGGCTAAGAGGGAAGCAGGTGTGAATCCTGCGCGGTCCCGCCACTGTAATTGGCCTGCCGACCTTGAAGCAGAGATGCTGTTAATCCACTGGGCAACCGGGAAGGAAAGGAAGGCTATAGGCCATGAGCCAGGAGACCTGCATGAAACTTCATTTCTGTGAACGGCGGTGAACCGTTTATGGAAAAAAGTACAGCAAATACGGGCTGTGGTGTTTCCACAGCTCTTTATTTTTTAAATACAGCTGTGGAACTAAAAGCTTTTCATTCTTTTTCGTTAAAGGGCAGGAGTCGTCGACCTGCCCTTTAATGTATTTTATGAAGATCGGCTGTGCATCCCTATGAGACATTGAATTCATTAAAAAACCTCATGGACTCGCGACACATATTGATACAGCACCAACAAGGTGATATACTTTTAGCCGTGACGACATAATGTCAGAATGAGGCTGAGGATGGAAAAGGCGGTGTGATCATATGAGAGATGTGTTTTTTATAAACCCTGTTGCCGGACAGGGAAAGGGAATCGACGCCCTTGTGAAAAGGATACATGAGGCGGCAGAAAGCCTGGGCCGGAGCCCACAGATAATCATGACCGATTCTGTAGGCGATGGTCAAAGGACTGCTAAACGTATTGCCGAAGAGCTGGACGGGGAGGAAGGCCGGTTTTACGCCTGTGGCGGAGACGGCACCGCCAACGAGATAATAAACGGCATACACGGATACAGGAACATTGCCCTGGGAATTGTGCCTATAGGAACGGGGAACGATACGGTGAGAAATTTCCGGGATCATACGGATTTCCTCGATATAAGGGGACAGATGACGTCGGGGGATACCCTGATAGACCTGATGAAATACGACGGTATCATAGACGGTATACGACAGGTCAGGTATGCTGTCAACATGTTTAACATAGGCTTTGACTGCAACGTGGTGGAGTTGGCCGGAAGGCTTAAACAAAAGCCTCTCTTAGCCGGTTCCTTTGCCTATCTTATGGCGGTAGTGGGAATGTTCATACAGAAGAAGGGTACGTCCTTGAAGATTACATCGGAAGGACGGGTGATCAGGGACGGCGACATGCTTCTGTGTGCCGTGGCTAACGGCTCCTACTGCGGGGGCGGGATTTACAGCGCGCCTCAGGCCAAGATGGACGACGGGTATTTCGACCTGAGCATAGTGAACGATGTGTCTCGGATGACCTTTGTCAAGCTGTTCCCTAAGTATCAGAAGGGAACCCATTTTCAATCAAAGAACGTGGACAAGGTTATCGAAGCCCATCCTCTCACCCAGGTGACATTGGAGCCTCGCGGCGAGAAGGATTTTTATCTCTGCGCTGACGGGGAAATATCTCCGTGTCAAAAGGTGACTATAACGGTGGAGGAGAAGAACTTAAGGCTCATCGTGGCAAAAAAATGTATTGACAAAACCACATAATGTGTTAGAATGGGGTTGTAAAGTTAGGGGAGGCTAACATAAGAGGTATGAATTTATTAGACGCTGAGGTTGGCGTGACATACACGGTAAGCGAGATCGATACAGATGACGAGGATCTTAGAGGATTCCTGCTGAGGCTGGGTTGCTATGCAGGAGAACCTATCGCTGTGGTGTCCAAGAAGAAAAAAGGAAAAGGTATGGTGGTCGCCATAAAGGACGGCAGGTATAACATAGACAGCAATATAGCTGACGCTATAAAGATCTAGAGAATACATATACCATCGACGGAAGGAAGCGGCAGTTTTGCCGCTTTTTCGGGGCGCACAGGTTAGTTATAATTAACTTTAGATAGAAAATTGTAATTATACTGTATTTTAACTAACAACGGGAGGATGTAACATGAGAATTGCATTTGCCGGCAATCCCAACAGCGGTAAGACAACTATGTACAATGCGCTGACGGGAAGACACGAGCACGTGGGTAACTGGGCCGGGGTTACAGTTGGAAGAAAAGAAAGCCTTATTAAGAAGGAATACGGCGGCGACGGTCTCATCGCGGTAGACCTTCCGGGCGCTTATTCTATGTCACCTTTTTCTCCGGAAGAAAGTATAACCAGCGGATACGTTAGAAATGAAAATCCCGATGCCATAATAAACATCGTGGACGCTACTAACCTGAGCAGAAGTCTGTTCTTCACCACACAGCTTCTGGAGCTGGGGATTCCGGTGGTAGTCGCCTTGAATAAGAGCGATATCAACGAAAAGAACGGAACGAAGATTAATGTGGAAAAGCTTTCCGAAAAGCTGGAGTGTCCGGTAATAGAAACGGTTTCCACAGACGGCAGAGGTCTCAAGGAATTGGTGACTAAGGCCGCGTCCCTGAGCGGTAAAGGACAGAAAGCGCCATATATCCAGGCGGATATCAATATGGACGACAAGGCCGCTGTAGAAGCGGAAGATAAGAAGCGTTTTGCCTTCGTAAACAAGATCGTTTCTGAAGTGGAGACGAGGAAAATACTCACTAAAGAGGAGACTGTGTCCGATAAGATAGATAAGGTTATCACCAATCCTGTCGCCGGAATAGTTTGCTTCGCAGCGGTTATGTGGGCGGTGTTCTATATTTCACAGGTACTGGTGGGACCGATTATCGCAGACTGGCTCGTAGCTTGGATAGAGACATTCCAGGAGTGGGTATCGGAAAGCATGGAAGGAGGATCTCCGTTCCTTCAGGCTCTCGTTGCTGACGGTATAGTAGGCGGTGTAGGTGCTGTAGTCGGGTTCCTTCCGCTGGTAATGGTAATGTATTTCCTTATTGCCCTGCTTGAGGATTGCGGATATATGGCCAGAGTAAGCGTAGTTCTGGATCCGATCTTTAAGCGCGTAGGCCTTTCGGGAAAATCGGTTATACCGTTCGTTATCAGTACCGGATGCGGTATCCCCGGTATCATGGCGAGCCGAACCGTAAGAGACCAGAGAGAGAGAAGAGCTACCGCCATGCTGGCGACCTTCATGCCTTGCGGAGCTAAGATACCGGTTATCGCGCTGATCGCCGGAGTGTTCTTCCCCGGTTCAAGCTGGGTAAGCCCGGTAATGTACTTTGTCGGTATCGCTCTCATATTCGTATGGGCCCTGATCGTAAAGATTATAACCGGACATAAATACAGAAAGTCCTTCTTCATCATGGAGATGCCTGAATACAAGGCACCGAGCCTTGTCAGAGCCTGCGTTTCCATGCTGGAGAGAGCTAAGGCCTATATCATTAAGGCAGCAACCATAATACTGGTGTGCAATGCAGTGGTTCAGATCATGCAGAGCTTCACGTGGCAGTTTACCTTGGTTGACGAGGGAGCTCAGGAGACTTCCATCCTCGCATCCATAGCTACACCTTTCGCGGTACTGCTTATTCCTCTGGGATTCGGAGTATGGCAGCTCGCTGCGGCAGCTGTTACAGGCTTTATCGCTAAGGAAAATGTAGTAGGTACTTTGGCAGTAGTTTATGGATTGACCAGCTTTATCGACGTAGACGAGCTGGAGCTTACCGGAGGAGCCTCAGATGTAGCGACGACCGTGGGAATAACTGCGGTAGCGGCTCTCGCATACCTGATGTTCAATCTGTTCACACCTCCTTGCTTCGCTGCCATAGGAGCTATGAACTCAGAGCTCCAGAGCAAGAAGTGGCTGCTCGGAGCCATAGGGTTGCAGCTGTCCACCGGTTATATCATTGCCTTTGTCGTATACCAGTTCGGAACTCTGTTCACTGAGGGTCATCTTGGAACGGGATTCGTACCGGGACTCATAGCAGTTGTTCTCATGATAGCTGTCATCGCTTATGTAGCTGTTTCATCCAGCCGTAAGGTTGCGGCGGAATATGCCGCCCTTCATGTGGACAAGGCAGGTGCGGCAGCGTAATGACAATTACAGATGTAATAGGGATCATAGTCGTAGTCCTCGCCTTAGGCGGAGCTATCGCATACATAGTTCGGGCGAAGAAAAAGGGCGCTCACTGTATAGGATGCCCTTCATCGGGATGCTGCTCCGGAGCCAACATGGTTGAGGAGCAGGACGGCAAAGGAGCCTGCAGCTGTGAATTAAGTGAAAGCAAATAAAAGACATAATATAATTCCAACCTTTAGTCGCCGGTACGCAGCATTTATGCGTACCGGTAATCTTTTTTAAACATTTTGGGTGCAGAGATTATTTAAAATCCCTTCTTGATATTAGAGGTTATTTAATCTATGATATATCTTGGATTGGGAAGCTTTAAAGAAAGGGGAGAACGAAAGAAATATATGTTGAAAATCCTTTTTAAGTATTTCAAGCCTCACATCAGCATATTCATATTGGATATGTGCTGTGCCATTTTGGTGGCGGCTATCGACCTGGCGTTTCCGCTGATTTCCAGGTATTCTATGAATGTAATGCTGCCGGGTAAGATGTATGTGGTGTTTTTCGTGGTCATGTTCATAGTGGCAGTCTCATATCTTTTGCGGTCCGTGTGCTATTTCATCATGACCTATTGGGGACACACCTTCGGTGTGAGAGTGGAAGCTGACATACGTGCTGATCTTTTCAGGCATCTTCAGGAGCTGGATTTCGAGTTCTATGATCATAACAGGACGGGAAAGCTGATGAACCGCCTTACGGGAGATCTGTTCGAGATAACTGAGCTGGCTCATCACGGACCGGAGGATGTAGTCATAGCAGGACTTACGATTCTGGGAGCCCTTGGCTTTATGTTCACCATAGAGTGGCGGCTGGCTCTGGTGGTTGCTGTCATCGTACCTGTTTTCGTAGCTGTTGTCATGACGTCCAGAAGGAGAATGTCAAATGCCTCTATGAACGTGAAAATGAAGATGGCTGCCATCAACGCCGATATAGAGTCATGCATATCGGGAATAAGGACATCGAAGGCCTTTGCTAACGAGGATGTGGATCAGGAGAGATTTGACAAGTCCAACGACGTATTCAAAGGGGCTAAGAGCGACTACTACAAGGCTATGGGATTTTTCTTCGGGTCTCAGGAATTCTTCATGTGCATTATGCCTGTAGCAGTCATAGCGTTCGGAGGATATCTGATAATGCAGGGGGAGATGGATTACGTAGATCTCATTACCTTCACCCTGTTTATAACCACCTTCGTCACGCCTGTAAGAAAGCTGTCCAACTTCGCTGAGGTTTTCGTCAACGGTATGGCCGGACTCAGGCGTTTCAAAGAAATCATGGACATAAAGCCGGAGGTCGAGGAAAAACCGGACGCCCGGCCGCTCTGCGTAACGAGGGGAGACATCGACATCAATGACGTGTCCTTCTCCTATGACGATGAGAGCGAAGTGTTGAAGGAAGTGGATCTCCATATTAAGGCCGGTGAAACCGTAGCCGTAGTGGGACACTCAGGAGGCGGAAAGACCACCCTTTGCCAGCTTATACCGAGATTTTATGACGTTACATCGGGGAGCATCACCATAGACGGCGAGGACATCAGGGACGCTACGAAACGATCCATAAGGGAAAACATAGGCATCGTCCAGCAGGATGTTTTTATCTTTGCCGACACGATTCTGGAAAATATAAGGTACGGAAGGCCGGAGGCCACCATAGATGAGGTGATCGAAGCCGCGAAAAAGGCGGAGATATATAACGATATCCTGGATATGCCGGACGGGTTCAACACCTACGTAGGAGAGAGAGGTACTATGCTTTCCGGAGGACAAAAGCAGAGAGTATCCATAGCTAGGATCTTCCTTAAAAATCCTAAGATACTGGTACTTGATGAGGCAACCTCGGCTCTGGATACCATTACCGAAGCGAGGATACAGAGAAGCTTCGATGAGCTTGCGGTGGGAAGGACTACCATAGTCATAGCACACAGACTGGCTACTGTAAGGAATGCAGATCGGATCGTCCTCATCGAGGACGGGCGCATAGCCGAGGAGGGCACCCATGGGGAGCTGATTGCCCTTGACGGACTGTACGCCAAGCTCTACAATACCCAGAAGCTGATAGGTGATGAGAAGAACGCCTGAAAGGTGCATGGCATAGACTGAAGATATCGGAAATATAGAAGTAAGGCAAAAGGGAGCCGCTACAGGGCAGATAGGCATATTCTATCCGCTCCGCAGCGGCTCCCTTGCAGGTTTTGTTTATATAAGCTTAAACCATCATCTATGCTCCTATGGAATTTCCCGTATAGAGCTGATAGTATCTGCCCTTTTCGGCTATGAGATCGTCGTGGGCGCCTCTCTCAATGATTCTGCCTTGCTCCAGAACCATTATGCAGTCAGCGTTTTTTACTGTGGACAGGCGGTGGGCGATGACGAAGGTGGTCCTGCCGTTCATAAGTCTGTCCATACCCTGCTGCACCAGCTGTTCCGTGCGGGTATCTATGGAGGATGTAGCCTCATCCAGAATCAGCACGGGAGGATCTGCCACGGCGGCTCTCGCAATGGCTAAAAGCTGCCTCTGACCCTGAGAGAGGTTGCTGCCGTCGCCGGTAAGAACAGTGTCATAGCCGTCCGGAAGGCGGCGTATGAAGCCGTCCGCATTGGCCAGCTTCGCAGCATCGATACATTCCTCATCGGTAGCGTCCAATCTGCCGTATCTGATGTTGTCCATCACTGTGCCGGTGAAAAGATGTGTATCCTGAAGAACCATGCCCAGACTCCGGCGAAGATCCGATTTTTTGATCTTATTTATGTTTATGCCGTCGTATCTTATCTTGCCGTCAGCTATGTCGTAGAATCTGTTTATAAGGTTGGTGATAGTGGTCTTTCCCGCTCCGGTGGAGCCTACGAAGGCGATCTTCTGACCGGGGGTGGCATAGAGCTTTATGTTGTGAAGGACTATCTTTCCTTCTTCATACCCGAAGTCCACGTCATTGAAGGTTATATCACCTTCCAGCCTGGTGTACTTAACGGTGCCGTCAGATCTGTCAAGCTGCTTCCATGCCCAGATATTCGTTCTCTCCGGGGTCTCTGAAAGGGTGCCGTCTGAGTTTTCCTTTACGTTGACCAGCTCTACCTTTCCCTCATCGTCCTCCGGAGTCTCATCCATAAGGTTGAATATACGGTCAGCTCCGGCCATGGCCATCACAATGCTGTTCAGCTGCTGGCTTATCTGACTTACGGGCTGAGTGGAGTTCTTGTTCAGAGTGAGGAACGAAACCAGAGTACCCAGGGTGAGCCCCATAAAGCCGTTCAGGGCGAACAGGCCGCCGACTACCGCGCAGACAACATAGCTCAGGTTACCTAAGTTGACGTTGACAGGCATGCTTATATTGGAGAAGGTATTGGCCTTGTCCGCACTGACCCTCAGCGCGTCATTGAGCTTTTTGAACTGCTCCAGGCTTTTATCCTCGTAACTGAAGACTTTGACCACCTTTTGCCCGTTCATCATCTCCTCGATATATCCGTTGACACGACCCAGATCGGCCTGCTGATGAGCGAAGTACCTGGAAGCTCTTCCGGCTATTCTGGTCGTGACGAAGAGCATGAGACCTATGAAAGCCAGGGTGATCAAGGTCAGGGGGACATCCAGAATCAGCATGCTCGTGAAGGTGGTTATTACCGTCACGCTGGAGTTGATCACCTGAGGTATACTCTGACCCATGAGCTGTCTGAGGGTATCTACGTCGTTGGTGTATACCGACATGATGTCTCCGTGAGCATGAGTGTCAAAGTACCTTATAGGAAGGGATTCCATGTGATGGAACAGCTCGTGTCTCAGATTGCGCATGGTTCCCTGACTGACGTTTACCATGATCCTGTTATAGGTGTAGGCGCAGATTACTCCAAGGGCGTAGGTAGCCGCTATGGATATGAGGGCCGCAGCCAAAGCTGAATAATCAGCTACGGAGGATTCCGTCAGGGGAACGATATAATCGTCTATAAGGCTTTGCATGAACAGGGTACCTCTCAAGGTAGCGAGGGCCGATCCCAGTATGCAGATGACCACCATGAAAAAAGAAAACTTGTAGTTTTTGAGCATGTATGCCAGTACCCTTTTCATGGAGGAGAGCCGGCGTAAAGAGTTCCTCTTTTCTTCTCTCCTTTCCGTCATTAAAGATCACCTTCCTTTCCGTCCGGGGCAGGTTCGTCAAAGTCGCCGCCGCCCTGGGTTTGAACCTCGTATATTTCTCTGTATATCTTATTATTTTTCAGGAGATTTTCGTGAGTGTCGAATCCGTTGATTCGGCCGTCTTCCATTACCAGGATTCGGTCTGCTTTTTCAACGCTGGAAACCCGCTGAGCTACTATAAGCTTGGTGGTTCCGGGTATTTTCCTGGCGAAGGATTCCCTTATCTTAGCGTCGGTAGCAGTGTCGACGGCGCTGGTGGAATCGTCCAATATGAGAACCTTAGGCTTCTTCATCAGGGCACGGGCGATGCAAAGGCGCTGCCTCTGCCCGCCGGATACGTTAGATCCCCCCTGCTCTATCCACGTATTGTATCCATCAGGAAATTTATTTATGAATTCGTCGGCACATGCCAGACGACAGGCCTCCCGGCACTCCTCGACGGTGGCGTCTTCCTTGCCCCAGCGGAGATTGTCGATTATAGTTCCGGAGAACAGCACGTTGTTCTGAAGAACTACGGACACCTGATCCCGCAGAGCGTCCATTCCGTAGGAGCGTACGTCCTTGCCGCCGACGAAAACGCTTCCGCTGTCTACATCGTAGAGACGGCTTATCAGATTCACCAGGCTGGACTTGCCGCTGCCGGTTCCGCCTATGACACCTATAGTCTCTCCTGACCTGATGTGAATGTCTATGTCATCCAAGGTTTTTTCACCGCTGCCATGCTTATATGAAAAGGTTACGTGATTAAAGTCTATGCTGCCGTCGGCTACCTCCACCTCAGGCTGAGAAGGCTCTGACATATCCGGCACCTCGTTAAGAACCTCCGCTATCCTTCGGCCGCTGGCGGCACTCATGGTCAGCATGACGAAAATCATGGAAAGCATCATAAGGCTCATGAGCACGCTCATTACGTAGCTGAACAGGCTGGTCAGATTTCCTGTGGTGAGATCGCCTGCTACGATGAAGTGGGCGCCGAACCAGGATATGGATATGATGCACCCGTATACTACGAGCATCATCACCGGACTGTTGAAGGCAAGATAGCTTTCGGCCTTTACAGACAGCCTGTAAAGGTTCTGAGCGGCCTTGCTGAATTTCTCGTTTTCGTAACCCTCTCTTACAAAGGCTTTTACGACCCTTATGGCCGATACGTTTTCCTGGACGCTGGCGTTAAGGTCATCGTACCTTCTGAACACCTCGCTAAAGATGGGAATGGTGTGCATCATGATGAATATAAGCGCCCCGCTCAGGACTACTATAGCGACTAGAAATATTGTGGAAAGCCGAACGCTGATAACGAAACACATTATCATGCTGCAGATGAGCATGAGAGGTGATTTAACGGCAATTCTCAGCGTCATCTGGTAGGCGTTTTGAACGTTGGTAACATCAGTGGTCATACGGGTTACCAGACCGGCGGTGCTGAATTTATCTATATTGGAAAAAGCAAAGGTCTGAACCTTTTCATAGATTGCTTCCCTCAGATTGCAAGCAAGCCCTGAAGAGGCTCTGGCGGCGAACCTTCCGGCCAAAACGCCAAAGCACAGACTGAGGAAAGCCATGAGCACCATTATGGCTCCGTAGTAATACACGTTTTTTATATTGCCTGCCTCTATGCCTCTATCGATGATGAAAGCCGTGACAAAGGGGATGAGCACTTCCATGAATACTTCGCATGCCGTGAACACCGGCGTCAGGATGGAAGCGGTCTTGTACTGCTTTACTTGAGATAGAAGTGTTTTTATCATATTGCTGTACCCTCCTGTTCCATATTTTCCGCATACCTATCATTATATACCCATTTATCGTTGAAAGTAAATTTAGAATGTGTTACTATTAGAAAGCAAAGCTTACTAATAAGGAGAAGCAACTGTGAATACATTTCAGCTTTCATGTTTTTTGGCGGTGGCAGAGTACCTGAACTTTTCTCAGGCGGCTCAGTCTCTCCACGTGACCCATCCGGCTGTCAGCCAGCAGATACAGTCCCTTGAAAAGGAACTGGGAGTTAAGCTTGTTCACAGGACTACCCGCGTAGTCAGGCTGACGGAGGAGGGAAAGACCTTTTTAAGAGATGCCGAGCAGATGTTAGCCATTTCGGAGCGGGCGAAGAAAAGGTTCAGCAGCTCCTCCGACGGGGATATCGAGACCTTGACCATAGGCTGCTACAATTATCCGTGCATGATGCTTCTAAGGGACACATTGGAGGCTCTGAAGGAACTAAGGCCGGAGCTTCATCCCAGACTCCAGGTGGTACCCTTCCAGCACATATACAGGATGCTGGAGGAAGGGGATCTGGACGTGGTGGCAGGATTCAAAGAGTCTCGGGGCATGGGAGCAAAGCTTCAGTACAGAGAAGTCATAAAGGTGCCTATGGTCTGCGCATCATCATGCCGGCATCCTATAGCGGGCAGGGATAAGGTTGATCCGGAGGATATAAAGGAGGAGAAGCTGGTGCTGAACAGTCCTGCAAAAGCGCCGGTGCCCGTGGTCCAGATACAGGGTCGGCTCTTGGGAAGTAAGCCGGCGTCGGATTTTTATTTCTGCGAGTCGGCGGAGGCGATGACCGTCTTGGTAGCGGCGGGCTACGGCGTATCAGTTCTGCCGGATTTCCTGATTCTCGATTCGCCTTTCATCGTGAAAAGGCCGCTCGAAAACGTTGATCCGATGTCTTTCGGCGTTTATTACCAGTCAGTTCAGGGAAATGACGCTTTGAAGGATTTTATACAATGTCTGAAAGAAAACTTGGGCAGACAGCCGAATTGAAGCCGGTTCAATTTACAAAGGACGCAGTTTATGGTAAACTGAACTCCTAGTTGAATTTTAATTTCAATTCAATAAGAGGGTGTGAGCAGAGGAGGAAGAAGAACTGATGGGAAAGCATGAAGGAAAGAAAAAGGGTGGTGACGGCGTAGGCAGAGCCATAAAAGACAGATGGAGCAGATTGAAGAGATGGCAAAAGATTCTCATAATCACAATAGCTGTTCTTGTCATACTGAGCGCTGCGGTGACGGCTTACGTTATAAATAAACTTAATAAGGTGGTAAAAGTCGATCTGGATACAGCAGAGCTGTCCTGTGTGGACGTCAACGGGTACATCAATATACTCCTGATCGGCGTGGATTCCAGAGACATGGATATGGAGAGCATAACCAGCAGCGGCGGTGACGCCCTGATGATAGTCAGCATAGAGGAAGCAACCGGCGAGGTTACAGTCACCTCCATATACAGAGATACCTACATGAGGAATGCTGATACAGGCGTTTACACGAAGATTACGGATATATTCCGTCAGGGGGGCGTTGAGACCACCATCAGAAGCATAAATGAATCCATGGACCTGAATATCGAGAACTTTGTAGCTTTCAACTTCAAGTCCGTAGCGGATCTGGTAGATGCGGTCGGCGGCATAGAGCTTGACATAGAGGAGTACGAGCTCCAACAGCTGAATAAATATACCATCGAAACTGCCGAGGCCATAGGCAGGACGGAGTACAGCCTATATGAAAGCGCCGGTACTCAGACGGTGGACGGAGTTCAGGCCGTATCCTACGGAAGAATAAGAAAGGGAGTAGGAGACGACTTCAAGAGAACCGAGCGAATGAGGACGGTTCTGGAGAAGGTGCTGGAAAAAGTCCAGACACTGAGTCTTACCAAGATAGATAATATTATCGACACATTGCTTCCTCAGTTTTTGACTAATCTGAGCAACACTGATATACTCCTTCTCGGCATGAAGGTGATGGACTTTAACATAACCGGAAGCGATGGATTCCCGTACGACGTGACTACCGGATATCTGGTGGGAGGTGTCATTTCGTACGTGTTCCCTACGGACTGGCTGGGCAATGTGACGACGATGCACGAGGAACTCTTTGATCAGGTGGATTATGAGCCATCGGAAACCGTTATAGCGATAAGCGAAGAGCTTGCGTATACAGTTGCGTACGGAATATCGCAGAGTGCGGGAGCAACCGACGATGAAACTGAGGTAGAGGATCCTATAGAGTTGCCGGAATCCATGACAGGAAGCACCACCGGCAATGAGGGAACGGGAGATTCATCTGCCGGCGAAACATCGGACGCCGGTGACACCGGCGCCGGAACAGATACAGGAACAGGCTCCGGCGGAGAAAGCAGCGGCACATCGGAAGGAGATACCGGAGGAACTGACACCGGAGGAACTGACACCGG
>CAYTYN010000038.1:0-1915 GCA_964442135.1 uncultured Oscillospiraceae bacterium | reverse complement strand
ACCGGAGGAACTGACACCGGAGGAACTGACACCGGCACGTCTGATACGGGAACCTCGGGAACGGCGGAGGACGGAACCGGCGGAACTGCTTCAGACAGTACCGGCGCAGGGTCTTCCGCTGCGGCATAGATGAAAATGTATCAATTATTGAAGGAGAAGAAAATGGCGAGTATAAATTTTGAGGATGGAGATGTAAGGCTGAGATACAGACACACTACGTCTCACATCATGGCACAGGCGGTAAAGCATATTTGGCCCGACGCAAAGCTTGCGATAGGACCTGCCATCGACAACGGGTTCTACTACGATATAGACATGGAGCACAAGCTATCGGATCAGGATCTTTTGTCTATACAGAAGGAAATGAAGAAGATCATAAAGGCTAATTATCCTTTGGAGCGCTTCGAGTTGCCGAGGGAAGAAGCCCTGAAGCTTATGGAAGACGCCGGAGAAATCTATAAGGTGGAGCTGATCAACGGTCTTCCTGAGGATGCGGTGATATCCTTCTACAAACAGGGTGACTTTACCGACCTCTGTGCCGGACCTCACATGGATTCCACCGGTCAGATAAAGGCGATAAAGCTGATGAGCGTTGCCGGGGCTTACTGGAGAGGTGACGAGCGTAACAAGATGCTCCAGAGGATATACGGAACATGTTTCCCTTCCCAGGAGGAGCTGGATGAGTACATAAACAGGCTGGAGGAGGCGAAGAAACGGGATCACAGGAAAATAGGCAAGGAAATGGATCTCTTCATGCTCACGGAGGAGGGACCCGGGTTCCCGTTCTTCCTTCCTAACGGAATGATCCTTCGCAACGAGCTGGAAAGCTTTTGGAGACAGGAGCACAGAAAGAGAGGCTACGAGGAGATAAGAACCCCTCTCATCCTCAACGAACAGCTTTGGAAGACGTCCGGGCACTGGGATCACTATAAGGATAACATGTACTTCACCAAGATAGATGACGGGGATTATGCCATTAAGCCGATGAACTGTCCCGGCTCCATGCTGGTGTATAAGAGGAGGATGTGGTCATACAGAGACTTGCCTATAAGAATGGGAGAGCTGGGTCAGGTACACAGACACGAGCTATCCGGAGCTCTTCACGGGCTCATGAGAGTAAGGACGTTCACTCAGGACGACGCCCATATATTCATGCTGCCGGAACAGGTCAGGGACGAGATCGTAGGCGTTGCCAGATTCATAGACGATGTCTACAGTATGTTCGGCTTCAAGTATCACATCGAGCTGTCCACCAGACCGGAGGATTCCATGGGAACAGATGAGGAATGGGAAACGGCGGAAAGCGCCCTTAGAGAGGCTATGGAGGTACTGGGAGTGCCTTATGTGATAAACGAGGGGGACGGCGCGTTCTACGGCCCTAAGCTGGACTTCCACCTGGAGGATTCCATAGGAAGAACGTGGCAGTGCGGCACGGTGCAGCTGGATATGCAGATGCCTCAGAGATTCGACCTTACCTACGTGGGTTCGGACAATGAAAAGCACAGACCGATAATGATTCACCGGGTTATCTTCGGCTCCATAGAAAGGTTCATAGGCATTCTGACAGAGCATTTCGCGGGTAAATTCCCGCTTTGGCTGGCGCCGGTGCAGGTAAAGCTTCTGACTGTTACGGACAAGTTCGAAGGATACGCCGGGCAGGTTGCGGAGAAGTGCGCTGCGGCAGGTCTCAGAGTGAAGACTGATTTCAGAAACGAGAAGATCGGTTACAAGCTTCGGGAGGCGAGAAACGCCCGGGACTCTTATATCTGTGTCATAGGTGAGAAGGAGGAAGAGGCGGGAACCCTTTCCGTTCGTTCCATAAAGACCGGCGACATGGGGGTTATGTCAGTGGACGACTTCATCGCCAAGCTTACCGAAGAGATCAGGACGAAAGCAGTGGAGTAGCAGAGTAGAG
>CAYTYN010000037.1:0-14547 GCA_964442135.1 uncultured Oscillospiraceae bacterium | reverse complement strand
AGGTCCACTCGGTGTAGTCGTCGTTGTGCTCCCAGCTCTCCGCCAGAGAGGGCTGAACCACGCCGTAGGAGTCATACTCTATGAGGGTGTCCACAACGTTGGCGGGAATCACCAGGTTATTGGTGGTGGTGGTATAGAGGTAGTTCAGGGTGTCTACCTCGCTGGCATACAGAGTGCGGTAGGTCACGGCGTCGCTGTCGCCGTCGGTGCCGCTGCTGTCGCCGCAGGCGGCCAGGGACAGAACCATGACCAGCGCCAGCACCAGGGCCAGCAGTCGCTTGGTAAGTTTCATAATAGCCATCCTTTCTCAAAATTTGAAATCGTTCTGCATCTTCGCAGAGCAGGACCGGAAACAGTCCGGGTAAATATATTATAAATGGTGGGAACACCAATTATAATCGCGGTCACGACCGGGCCGGGCATGGCACATGATCCACACCGACGCCGGGGTCGCCCGACATGGCGATGGTGGGGTCGCCCGACATGGTGATGGTGAGGCCGCCAAAGACAGGGCCGCCGGTATATGGGTCTTGCGAACACAGGGATGAGCCGTCCGGATCCGCCCGGGTGATGACCTTTTGCCCTACGGCCGGCCCGACAGCCGGAATGGAGGCGCGGATGCCGCCGGCGATGGGCGGGTCTCGCCGCAGCCCGCGGCACCCTCGTCGGCCGGAACGCGAACCACCACATCGTTGACAGCGTCCACAGTCCGCAGCGCGGTTTTGAACGGACAAACCGGAGGCAGGGTGATGTCCACCCACCCGGATGCCAGTAATCCTCAAGACGGTCACGCCCTTCCCGAAAATGAAATTTTTTAAAAAAACAAAATTTAAAGACTAGAGGCAGTCTACCATATTTTTTTTTTGATGTAAAGTCTTGTGGTTAAAAAATAAAGATTTTTTGCATTTTAGCCAGCTTTTTTGCAGTTTTGCCAATTGTAAATGTTAAAAGTTAGCTTTATGTTTATGATCAATCCTGTTTCAAATCTACAATATACAAAGTCTTTCCAAGAGGTGTTAAGACCTTCAAAACCGTACTCAAGTTCGGCGTCGTGCTTCCGTTCTCCATCCTGTAATCACCCCGTCCGGAATCCTCATTTCCTATGCATAAAAACCGCAACAAGCTGTATCTCTACGACACAGCATATCGCGGTCTCCACAGTGGAACTTAATCCCTTATTCTATAACGACCCCGTCCTCATCTGCCTTAACGTCCGAATCTATGACTGACGAATGAGGAGCGGATCCTTCTTCTAAGCCTCCGAAGTACTTATCCAGTACAGCCTGCTCGATCTCATGTAAAATCGCAGGATTATCTTCTAGGTATTTCTTAACGTTTTCCTTTCCCTGGCCGATGCGATCTCCCTTATAGCTGTACCAGGATCCAGACTTATCTACAATGCCCTCCATGGCAGCACAGTCCAGAACGTCTCCGCTTCTGGATATCCCCCGACCGTACATGATGTCGAACTCAGCCTGCTTAAACGGAGGCGCAACCTTATTCTTTACTATCTTTACCTTGGTATGGTTGCCTATTATCTGGTCTCCGCTCTTGATGGATTCCATCTTACGCACGTCCAGCCTCATGGTAGAGTAGAACTTCAGGGCGCGACCTCCTGCGGTAATCTCGGGATTACCGAACATTACGCCGATCTTCTCCCTGAGCTGATTTATGAAGATCACACAGGTCTTGGACTTATTCACCGTTCCCGTAAGCTTTCTCAGAGCTTGGGACATGAGCCTGGCCTGAAGGCCTACATGAGAATCACCCATTTCTCCCATTATCTCAGCTTTAGGCACCAGTGCCGCCACCGAGTCGATGACTATAACATCGAGGGCTCCTGATCTGGCCAGCATATCGCAAATCTCCAGTGCCTGTTCCCCGTTATCAGGCTGGGATACCACCAGTTCATCCATCTTAACGCCTAGGTTTCCGGCGTATACGGGATCGAGAGCATGCTCAGCATCTATAAACGCGGCCTTGCCGCCCTTCTTCTGAGTTTCAGCCACCACGTGAAGGGTCAAGGTGGTCTTACCGGAGGATTCCGGTCCGTATATTTCGATTATCCTGCCCTTGGGAAGTCCGCCAACACCCGTAGCCATATCCAAGCTGATGGATCCTGTGGATACGACGTCTATCTTTCCGAATCCGGAGCTGTCGCCCATCTTCATGATGGCGCCCTGTCCGAACTGCCTCTGTATCTGCTTCAGAGCTTCTTCTAAAGCTCTTTCCCTGCCGTCCCTGTCAGCCGGCATATTATCCGCCATTTTAACTTTAGCCATTATTACCTCCAAAAATGAACATCTGTTCTTTTTCAATGATACCCCATTACCGACCTGAAATCAAGCATTTTCTATTCCAGCTCGCAAATTAATTATAGCGGTGCTGCCAACCTGCCTGCAAGCCATAAAAGCGGCATTTCCCACCCTTTGTATGACATTAAAAGCCTTGATTCCGGCATAAATACCCCGACAATTTCCGGAATCCGCCCTTATGAGAACGGAAATAACTGCACATGACCTTTCATCCAAGCATTTTGTTTACAAGATCCAGCATACTCAGCACAGCGGCGTTTCTGTTGGACTCCCTGTCCGGCCTTCCCGTGTTCAGGACCCTTGCCTCCTCCCTTCCGTCGAAGGACGCGGCGATGTAGATGAGTCCGGCAGGTTTATCGCCTATAGGCTCCGGACCTGCAACACCTGTAACGGAGACACAGATTCTGCTCCCTGTCTTTTCGTAAAGGCCACGGACCATCTCCAGGGCAGTTTCGCGGCTCTCTGCACCGTATTGGGAGAGGGTTTCGGCCCTTACGCCCAGCTCTTCCCTCTTGGACCTCTCCGTATAGGTTATCAGTCCTCTGTCGAAGACCTTGGAGATTCCCTGTACCCTTACCAGCCGCTCGGCAAACATGCCTCCGGTGCAGGACTCGCAGCATGATATGGATATATTCCCCTCTATCAATTTTTTTCCCACCACCTGATGAAGGTCCTCATTGTCATAGCTGTAGATGTACTCACCTGCCAGCTCCGCCACCTTTTCAGCCATGGCTGAAACCGCATCCTCTGCTTCCTTCAGGGTACACCGCTTAGAGGCGATCCTGAGGCTGCACTCCCCTTCCTTGGCATAGGTGGCAAGAGTAGGATCGGTCTGGCCGTCTATGAGGGGCAGGAGTACCGTTTCCAGCCTGGATTCTCCTATGCCGAAGGTTCTCAGAATCCTGTAATATATGACCGAATCGCTGAGCCTTTTAAGATACGGCTTTACCCGCCTTTCCCACATCCTGTTCATTTCCCTTGGAGGGCCGGGCATGCATACGGCCGTCTTTCCATCCACCGCTAGAGCGAATCCCGGGGCTGTGCCGGCGTCGTTATCGAAGACTACGGCCTTTGCAGGCATCATCGCCTGCTTAAAGTTGTTCTCTGTAAGGTGGTAGCCTCTCCTTTCAGCCATAGCGTAAAGGGCGTCCAGACTTTCCTGATGCATTTCAAGAGTGTCTCCCATGACCCGGCAGACAGTTTCCTTAGTCAGGTCATCCTCCGTAGGCCCGAGACCTCCTGTAGTTATGACTAGGTCGCAGTCCCTAAAAGCCATTTTCAGCATGTCGGCCAGTCTTTCGGAATTATCTCCCGTCGTATAGTGATACATTACATCTATCCCCAGAGCGTTCAGCTCTCCGGACAGGAAAACCGTATTGGTGTTTACAATCTGTCCGAAGAGGATCTCCGTTCCGACGCTTAGAATCGCTGCTTTCATTTCTCCACCTCGCAAAATGCGCGAAAGCCATTGATAACCTCCGCGCACTTAAAACTATTTCATCGAAAAAACCGATTTATTTTTATATATATATTCTGCTCCTGAGTAGACAGTCATCACCAGAGACGCCCACAGGAATATCCGGCCTGCCATATTGAACCCGTCGTAGACTGAAGTATGGGCAAGAGAAGACGTCAGGAGCAAAAGAGGTACGGCGATCATCTGTAATACGGTCTTTATCTTGCCGCTCATTCCGGCCGCGATGACTATTCCCTCCGCCGCTGCCACAGACCTCATGCCGGCTATGGCAAATTCTCTGGCGAGGATGATTATCAGCATCCATGCGGGAACGATCCCCTCCTCCACCATCAGACAAAAGGCGGAATACACCAGGACCTTATCGGCCAGAGGATCCATGATCTTGCCGAAATTGGTCACCAGGTCATATTTTCTCGCAATCCTGCCATCCAGCATATCTGTAAAAGAAGCGGCAATGAATATTATAAATGCAGGGACATAGTGCTCCCCCATGTAGCATACTATGAAAAACGGCACTGCCGCCACCCGCAAGACCGTAAGCTTATTAGGTAAATTCATATCTCGTGTCTCCGAAAAAAACCCGGAAGCTCCGTCGAGGAATAATTGACGCCCTATCGTTAGATAGGTGGGTACCCTGCCTTCATTTCTCTGTCTTCCGCAAGACAAAGGCGGCATGACATAACAGATGACGGACTCCGGATTCCCATAAGAGTAATGTAGGTTCAATTATGAAGCCCCAACGCAAGTCCCAGGCAAGTACATTATAATACAAAATCAGGCTTTGCGCTACACGTTTTTCCGCACAGGCGCAGCCCTGAGATCACTCAGCGTAAAGGTCGACAGCACAGTTCGTGTGAACCTTCTGTACGTCGTCATTGTCCTCGAAAAGGTCTATCATCTTTCTCAGCTTCTTTATATCCTCTTCTCCCGGAGTGGCTTCCACCGAAGGAACATACTCGATATCAGACTCCGCCGGCTGGTATCCCGCGTCAGTAAGGATCTTATGAACGTCAGGATAAGCAGACGGTTCAGTCTGTATCTCATAGCTATCGTCGTGAGTTATCATATCGTCAGCCCCTGCCTCCAGTGCCGTTTCCATGAGCCGGTCTTCGTCTATGTCCTCAGTCTTTTCGATCAGGATGACTCCCTTTCTGGAAAACATGTAGGATACACAGCCGTTGGTACCTAGGTTCCCTCCGTGCTTATCGAATGTAGATCGTACAAATGACGTAGTCCTGTTGCTGTTATCCGTAAGGCAGTCTACGATGACGGCGACTCCGCCTGCACCGTATCCCTCGAAGGAAAGCTCTTCGTAGGATACGCCTTCCAGTTCGCCTGTACCCTTTTTTATGGCTCGCTGGATGTTATCATTAGGCATGCTGATCGCTTTAGCCTTTTCTATGGCAACTCTCAGACCGGCGTTATATTCAGGGTCTCCGCCGTCCTTCGCCGCTACGGTTATGGCCTTGGCATATTTGGTGAACATGGCAGCTCTCTTAGAGTCCTGAGCAGCTTTTCTTCCTGCGATTGTACCGTGTCTACCCATCAAGACACCTCCTGTTCTGTATAATTTTTAATTTCCGGCGATCGTAAAAGTATACACCATCCCGGGAACAATTGCAATTACTATTGCTCAGGCTTCCACAGACCTATGGCGTGGCTCAAAGGAAGTGAAAACACTATAGACTGAGCCTTAGAATCGAGGCCGGCCTTCTCCATTATGGTTTTCATTATGGCGTTCCTGTCGTTAACCGGCACCACGATCAGATGTATTTCCTTCTCTGTGGCGATGGAAAAGCCGAAGAACTTCTCCGTATATTCGGCTCCGGTACCTTTAGCCTTTATAACCGTGCCTCCGGACGCTCCCGCGCTCCTCGCCGCATCCATTATCATATCCGTATACCCTTCGTTGGCTATGACGAAGAGCAATTCGAAATCAGAATTCGCTGCCATTTTTTTCTCTCTTTCCGAAAATATGGACGGCACCATATCAACAGTGCCTAACGTCTGTCCGTCAATGATATACTCGAAGCTCCTCTTTCCGCCCACGCTTGACAGAGGAGCAGAAACTACTATCCCATTTCCCGGAACGTCGATATACATCTTATGCCTGAAGTCCTTAAAGAGCTGTACGACCCCTGAATCTGTAATAATGCCGATGACGACTGTTTTTTCAGAAGGCGTCAGATACAGATAATCCAGGAGCTCCTTCGAGGCTGTTCCGGTTCCCAGGGTTACGTCAGTAGTGAAAACGTTATTTTCCCTGAAAATACGCACGACCCTGTCCGCCTTGTGACGGTCGGTTATAGTCATAACCAGTTGCAATCCTTCCATGGTAACCTCCCCTACAGCTCTATTATATCTTCATCAGCGTATTGCTGTATCCTCTCCTGCATCTTACGCCGGTTAGCCTCTTCCTTCCTGGTTCTCAGCTTGTACACTCCGCCCAGGAGCTGGATCATTATGAGAGGAGTCATGGCTACCATAGCTACCATTCCGAAGGCGTCAGTAATAATCCTGTCCGCCCCGCCTATGGATTCACAGGCCCCCATGGCAAACGGCAAAAGGAAGGTAGCCGTCATAGGACCTGAAGCAACTCCACCGGAGTCAAAGGCGATGGATGTAAATATTTTCGGCGTGACCAATGAGAGCAAAAGAGCGATAGCGTATCCCGGTATGAGGAAGTACATTATCGATATGCCGGTCAGGACTCTTATCATGCCGAGAGCGAGGGAGACGGACATGCCTATGGAAAGACTGAGCTGCATGGCTTTTTCAGGTATGGTTCCTGCGGTTATCTCCTCCACCTGCTTGTTAAGGACGTGAACGGCAGGCTCCGCGGTTACTATGAAGTAGCCTATCAGCATTCCGATAGGTATGAGAATCCATCTGAAATCCGAATCTCCTATAAGAGTTCCTATGTAGTTGCCTACCGGCATGAATCCCACGTTAACCCCGGTAAGGAAAAGAACCAGACCTATAAAGGTATGTATAAGACCTATACATATCTTTATCAAAGGCTTCTTCTCCAGCTTGATCACTATCCCATTAAACAGAAGGAAAAACACAATTATGGGAGCCAGGGCTACCGCTACCTCTTTCATATACTCAGGCAGCTCCGTAATGAACAGCATTATAGTGTCGTAAGAGCTATCTACCTCAGGTATCTCTACCGGAGTATATGCTCCCTCCGCCGGGTACAGAAGTCCCAGTATGAGAACAGCCAGTATCGGGCCTATGGAACAGAGAGCCACGAGACCGAAGCTGTCATTTCCGGCGTGTCTGTCACTTCTTATGGACGATACTCCGATACCGAGAGCCATTATAAACGGTACCGTCATCGGGCCGGTGGTAACTCCGCCGGAGTCAAAGGCGGCGGCCCAGAAGTCACTGGGGACAAAGGCGGCCGTCACAAAGACTATGATGTAAAAACCGATTAACAGGTATGAAAGGGGAATTCCCAGCAGGATTCGCAGCATAGCTATAACCAGGAATATACCTACTCCCACCGCAACCGCAAGTATTATAACGTTGCCGTTAATGGTCGGGATCTGATCCGCCAGAACCTGAAGATCCGGTTCCGCAATGGTGATAATCACACCCATCACAAAGCTGACAAAAACTATGACCCAAACGTTTCTGGTCTTAGTCATGCACGCTCCCACCTTGTTTCCGATAGGGGTCATAGCCGTATCGGCGCCAAGAGTGAAGAAAGCCATACCCGCAATTAGCAGAATTGCGCCGATAATAAACGACACGAACATGTCGTTAGGAATCGGCGCAACTGTAAAGCAAAGAAGTATTACGATGATTGTAATGGGCAACACGGATGTAACTGATTCGTGAAACTTTTCATAAAACATCGATCTGTCGCTCAAATATACACCTCTTGAATTCTTTTTTATAAAACAACTCTCTCAGAACATTATAGTATTTTTTTACCGTCTAAGCAAGCCTCTTCTGCGTTTTTATGGGCGGTAGCCATCATAAGCTTTATCCTGTTCAGCTGATTTACATTGCTGGCTCCCGGATCGTAATCTATGGCAACGATATTCGCCTTGGGATTCATCTTATGCAAAGCCTTCATCATGCCCTTTCCGATGACGTGATTCGGCAGACAGGCGAAGGGCTGGAGGCACACGATATTCTCCGCCCCGCTGTGTATCAGCTCGATCATCTCTCCCGTAAGAAGCCATCCCTCACCGCACTGGTTGCCCAGAGATGCTATGGAAGCCGCTCTTTCCGCCGTATCCTCGATGTGAGCCGGCTCTGTAAAGTGACGGCTTTCCCTCAAGGCTTTTCTCATAGGCTTTCTGAGCCATTCTATGGCTTTTATCCCTAAGTTATTTACCGTCTTTTGCTTACGGGTTCCGGCAAGATGCTCGTAATTGAAGTTTTTGCTGTACATTCCGTACAGGAAGAAGTCAAGCAAGTCGAGGACGACGGCTTCTCCTCCTTCCCTCTCGATAATGTCCACTATGTCGTTATTAGCGTTAGGATGGTACTTTACGAGTATTTCGCCCACTATGCCGACCTTGGGCTTAACCTCACCGGTCCTCTCCACATTGTCAAAATCTTCGACTATGCCTTTAAGGTTTTTCTCGAAGACACGGCGGTTAAAGTGGATGGTGTTATCCTCTATTCTGTCACGCCATTTGTCCATGATGGCCTGACACGTTCCCGGCACCTTTTCGTAAGGTCTGGTAGCGTAGAGCACCCTCATCATCAGATCTCCGTACACTACGCCCACTACAAGCTTAAGACCCATCTGCGCCGTAATCTTGAATCCCGGATTTTTCTCCATTCCGACCATGTTAAAGGAGACTACCGGAATCTGTTCCATGCCCAGATCCTTCAGAGCCTTTCTAAGCAAAGCTACGTAATTGCTGGCTCTGCATCCTCCCCCCGTCTGACTCATGAAAACAGCTATCCTGTTCAGGTCGTACCTTCCCGACTTAAGAGCCGATATGATCTGTCCCAATGTCACTATGGTAGGATAGCACGCGTCGTTGTTTACGTATCTCAGCCCTTCGTCCACAGAGTTCTTGTCCACCGTAGGCAGAAGCTCAGCATTGTATCCGCAGGAACGTATGGCTGCCTCCATATAGGCGAAGTGGATAGGAGCCATCTGAGGAATCAGAATGGTGTAATTATCCCGCATCTCCTCTGTGAAAAGAAGCCTTTCATATGGCTTTATCTCAGGGACCACGTGAATATCATTCTTCTCCCTTGCCTCCATGGCAGCCTTAAGTGACCTTATGCGTATTTTAATAGCGCCCAGGTTAGATCCTTCATCTATCTTCAAAACAGTATAGAGCTTATTGTGGTCTCTGCATATCTCCTCCACCTGATCTGTGGTAACCGCATCCAGACCGCATCCGAAGGAGTTGAGCTGTACTATTTCTACGTCATCGTTTCTGCCGGCAAAATCAGCAGCCTTATACAGCCTGGAGTGGTACAACCACTGATCCAGTACCCTCAGCGGCCTAGGCAGCTTGCCCAGGTGAGCCACAGAATCCTCGGTAAGCACCACCAGATCGAAGGAATTAATCAGTTTATTTATTCCGTGGTTTATCTCAGGATCCACGTGATATGGCCTTCCGGAAAGGATCACGCTCTTCTTGTGATGAGATCTGGCATACCTTAAGGCGTACTCCCCCTGCTTCCTTATATCGTTCTTAAATGCGTTCTGTTCCTTTCTGGCCTTTTCCACAGCTTCCGTTATCTCATCCTTTTCGATGTGATAGGGCTTAAGGACTTCGGAAAGCTCATGAGCCAGTCTGAGATCGTCATCGTAAGGCAGAAACGGATGGGTGAACCTGACCTCCTGCTCCCGGAATATATCGTCCATATTATTGGCGATAACCTCCGGATAAGTCGCAACTATAGGACAGTTATAGTGGTTAGGGGCGTCCTCGTCTTCCTTTTTCTCGTAATTGACGCAAGGATAGAATATCCATTTTATCCCCTGATCCGTCAGCCATTTTATGTGTCCGTGTACCAGCTTCGCCGGATAACAGGCCGTATCCGATGATATGGTATCCATACCCGTCTCATAGATTTTTTTCGTCGACGCCGGCGAGAGGACCACTTTGAACTTCAACGCAGTGAAGAAGGTGAACCAGAAAGGATAGCTCTCGTACATATTTAAAACGCGAGGAATTCCCACGCTTCCCCTTTCGGCGTCGAAATCCGAAAGAGGCTTATATCCGAAAAGTCTCCGGAGCTTATACTCGTAAAGGTCAGGGATATCGTTGCTGCGCTTCTCCCCTCCGGCTCCCTTCTCGCAACGGTTTCCCGTAATGAACTTAGACCCGTCGTGGAACCTGTTCACAGTGAGGATGCACCGGTTTTCACAGCCGTTGCACCTTCCGTTAGTGTGTTCTACGGTGAAGTCGTCTAAATCCTCGGCGGGGAGAATGGAAGATGCAGTGTTTTCGATGTAATTTTCCTTGGCTATAAGGGAGCAGCCATAGGCTCCCATAAGTCCGGCTATATCCGGCCTTACCACGTTCCTTTCGATTATCTTCTCCAGACTCCTTAAAACAGCGTCGTTCAGGAAGGTGCCTCCCTGCACCACTATCCTTTCTCCCGCCTCGTCTGAATTTCTCAGCTTAATTACCTTATACAGGGCGTTCTTAATCACTGAATAGGAAAGACCGGCAGATATGTCTCCGATGGTAGCGCCCTCCTTCTGAGCCTGCTTTACCTTGGAGTTCATGAATACAGTGCATCTGGTTCCCAAATCCACCGGATTCTCGGCAAAGAGCGCCTCCTTGGCAAAGGCCTTTGTGTCCAAATTCACCGATTTCGCGTATGTCTCCAGAAATGAACCGCAGCCGGAAGAACATGCCTCATTGAGCATAATATTATATATCGCTCCGTCCTTTATCTTCATGCACTTCATATCCTGACCCCCGATGTCCAGGATAAAGTCCACTCCCGGCAGGAAGGATTCCGCCGCCCTGTAGTGGGCCATTGTCTCTATTTCTCCCATATCGGCCTTAAAGGCGGCCTTAACTAAGCCCTCTCCGTATCCGGTGACACAGGTGTTAGCTATGAAGGCGCTGTCGGGAAGCTGAGAATACAGCTCCTTAAGCATTATCTTAACCGCCTCGATAGGGTTTCCTTCATTGCTGCGGTAGAATGAATAGAGAAGATTGTTGTCCCTATCTGTAAGGGTTGCCTTAGTGGTGGTGGAACCGGCGTCTATGCCGAGATACACGTCCCTTCTGGCCTTTCTTATGTCCTTCCGCTTTATAGCGTACTGACCGTGGCGTGATGTAAAGGCGTCATACTCCTGCCTTGAAGCAAACAGAGGTTCGACCCGTTTCGTATCTGAGAGCTGACTTTGATCGGCGTTAATAATTCTATCCGTCACATCGGCCAGGCTCATCTCATCCCTCTTTTCCGCCAGCATGGCGGCTCCTATTGCGACGAAATACCTGGAGTCCTCCGGGAATATGACGTCCTCATCCTTAAGCTCCAGAGTTTCGATAAATCTGGCCCTCAGCTCTGACAAAAAGGACAGAGGTCCTCCCAGTAAAGCTACCTTGCCTCTTATCGTATGTCCACAGGCGAGTCCGCTTATAGTCTGATTGACCACGGCCTGAAATATGGACGCCGCTAAATCGGGAACTGACGCTCCGTCATTGATCAAGGGCTGGATATCGGTTTTTGCGAATACTCCGCATCTAGCCGCTATAGGATATATCATACGGTGGCTTTTAGCAGCCTCGTTAAGCCCTTCGGCGTCCGTGTTGAGCAGTATAGCCATCTGATCTATAAAAGCTCCCGTACCGCCGGCACATGTTCCGTTCATCCGCTGTTCCACGGTAGCTCCGTAGAAAGTAATCTTAGCGTCCTCTCCTCCCAGCTCGATGGCAACGTCTGTTTCCGGTATGAGTGTCACCACAGCCCGGTTGCACGCTATGACCTCTTGCTCGAAAGGAATTCCCAGTACCGTGGCAAGGGAAAGGCCTCCGGAGCCTGTGATCACCGGCCGGAGGTTGATATCACCGTATTTTTCGTACAGCTCTTGAATCAGTTCTCTTACCTTTTCAAATACGTCGGACATGTGCCGCTCGTATCTGGAATAGAGAATCTTTCCCGAATCGTCAGTTAAAACAAGCTTTACAGTAGTAGAACCAATATCAACTCCTAATCTCATTTCCTACCTCTATATAACGCACCTCTTACATATTTTTTATTTCTTTTCCATAAAGATATCTAAGCATAAGCACCGAATATATCAGCCCGATGATCTCCGCTAAAGGGAATGAGAGCCATGAAGCGGTAACTCCTGACATTTTGTAAAGGATGTATGCCAGCGGAAGAATTCCGATAAGCTGTCTTATAAGGGAAGCGAACAGACTGTACGCACCGTGACCCGTTCCCTGGAACAAGGTTGAAGTCATTATGCCAAAGGCGGCAGGCAGGAAGCACAGGCTGATTATGCGAAGAGCCGGTATTCCCATTTCAAGCATTTCGCTGTCGGCATTGAACATGAGAAGGAATATCTGCGGAAACAACTGGAACAGGAGGGTTCCCACTGACATTATGATGACGGCAACCATGATTCCCAGCTTAAATGTCTTCATCATCCTTTGCTTGTTCCTGGCGCCGAAGTTATACCCTATTATAGGCATAGCGCCCTGGTTCAGACCGAATACAGGCATGAATACGAACGACTGCAGCTTAAAGTAAACTCCCAGAACTGCCACCGCAGTAGCGTTTGCGGCCAATATCCCATTATACCCCAATAGCATGACAGACCCTATGGCCTGCATAATTATGGACGGAAAACCAACGGCGTAAATATCCTTTACCACATTCCAGTCCATTTTAAATCGTAAAATCTTGATCTTTACCGCATGGTCTCTGGTTAATACTACGATGAGAGCGGCTGTCATGGCGAAAGCCTGTCCTATAACCGTAGCTATGGCGGCTCCGGCTATTCCCATCTCAGGAGCCCCGAAGAGTCCGAATATAAGTATGGGGTCGAGGATTATATTGGTTATAGCCCCTATAAGACTGGTAATCATGGGAGCCAGCATGTTTCCCGTAGACTGGAGAACCTTCTCGAGAGCAATCTCCACCATTATGAAGAGACTGGCGCAGGTTACTATCCTCATATACGTTACGCCGCCCTCAAAGATCTCCTGATCTGAAGCATACGCCCTCATAAACGGAACGGTCAGGAAAATCCCTATCAATAGGAAAATTATGTAGTTGAATAACGCTATTCTCAGGCTGGTGCTCGCAGCCTTGTTAGCGTCCTTGAATTTCTTCGCTCCCAGTCTTCTGGAGATCAGGGAGTTTACACCTACGCCGCTTCCCACAGCGAGACTCGTTATGAGCATCTGCATCGGCATTACGAGAGAAACCGCTGTAAGTGCCTTCTGGCTTATCATCGCTACGAACACGCTGTCTACTATATTGTAAAGAGCTGATATGAACATCGACAATATAGCCGGCCATGCCATAGATGCCAGCAGCCTTCCTATGGGAGCCGTACCCATTTTGTTTTCTTCCTTTTTCTCATCGATGCTCGCCGGAGACAGCTCGTTGCCATCTCCCTTAGTTAAGATATCCATGTCATCCGTCATCTTATCACTCCTGTCATTCAATCCTTTGCCGGTTCGGCCGCATAAATCATGTCATTTAGAATTCTGTCATTTAAAAAATCCAGGCCTGAGCAAGTTTTAGATCACGTCAAGCCTGTTTTTTAGTAAGCGTTACGGGTAGGTCTGTAAGCCGGGTTCTGTATTAGACAATCATCTATCTGTGGCGATACATTACTGCTCGCTCATGCGGTCCACCTGACGGGCGGCGACGGGCAGCCGCCTTTCTTCGCCCTATTCGACCTTGCTCCGGATGGGGTTTACACGGCCGTCATGTCTCCATGACGCCGGTGAGCTCTTACCTCACCATTTCAACCTTACCACAGCGCTACCTGTTTCGGCGGAATGTTTCTGTTGCACTTTCCCTATGGTTACCCACGCCGGACGTTATCCGGCATCCTTGCCCTGTGGAGCCCGGACTTTCCTCATGATTCGGGTAAACCCGCCTCACGCGATTGTCTGGCCTGCCCATAACCATGTAATTTTAGCATACATTCTTAATTATCTCCATACTTACACGTAACTTTTTAGTAGTCTTTAAATTTAGACTTTTTAAATTAGAATACCCTTTGTGATAGGCGGCGAGGCGGCCAATGACGAAGCAATAAAGACCATGGAGGATGCCGGGAAAAGGATTGGCATGAGTAAGCCGTTTCCCTCTGCAGGGGAACATATGGAGACATTAAATGCTGACGATCAGGTATCAGACGGCTTTTTAAAAGAAATACAGAAATTGCGGGTCGGAGCGCCATTATGTGCTGATCTATGAGGTGAAGAAAACAGATTTGTAATTGTATTTGACCGGAACAGGCACCCATAGCGATCTGTTTTAAAAGCTGATCTCAGTTTCGGCGGAGTATTTTTCCTTTAACTCCACTATCGTGACAAAATGAGGCTGTTCGGTATGCACTTCCTGATCCTTCCCCGTCTCCCACTGTTCCCACAGGAACAGGGCGTTATCCGAATCCACAGGGTAAAAATAGTCATACCTTACACAGCCTTTCTCTTTTCTGGTAATCTCGGCAGGTATTTTAACCTCCTTTAAAAAGTTATCCCTGTCTTGCTTAGATTTAAAAGTATATGTGATATAAAAGTTTTTCATGTTGAATCTCCTTTCACCGTCATTATAACA
>CAYTYN010000036.1:0-15059 GCA_964442135.1 uncultured Oscillospiraceae bacterium | reverse complement strand
CAAAACGAGCATTTTTTCGAAAGAAGCCAAAAAAGTTTGGCTTAAATAGGCGTTTCAAAGTCAAAAGCCAAACAAAATTGCAAACTAACAGCTGAAAATGACTGAAAAACAGCCATAATCTGGTAAAAATAGCTTGCATTACCATGTTATGGCAATTTTTTTGTTGGCTTTCACACGAAAAAAATGCAGAAAAACCAAACTTCTGAGACTAAAACTATGAAAAATACCTCCAAATGGAAACCGTCACTTCCGGTGCCGAGGCTGCTACGTTGATACAGTAGGGAAAACGAGAAAAAGATAGCGGAATATGTACGAGATCAGCTGCCGGAAGATATCGCAAATGACCGGATAAGGCTAAAGGAATACATAGACCCATTCACAGGAGGAAAAGTAAAGAAGTAAGGGTGGGAAAGGGCAGAACCTTTAGGTTCATCTGAGAAGGAGATTCGGCTGGAGGAACTTTCGACGCATCTTAAGACGCCGCAAGAGAAGGCTCCTCACAGGAGCAATGATAAACCACCGGCTTAGCCGGTGGTCATGATTATAAAAACCGCCGGAAGCATCATCTCTCGGATGTATCTCCGGCGGCGTGTTATGCTTACTTTCTGATAAGATCCAGCTCGAACCAGAAGGTGCTTCCCTTGCCCAATTTGCTGTTTACGCCGTAATCGGCTTTGTGCATGGTGAGAATCTCCTTTACTATGGAAAGTCCCAGACCGCTTCCGTCGGTAGGACGGACGTGGTGTGTGCTGGATTTGTAGTATCTCTCCCAGACGTGGTTTATTTCATCGGGAGCTATGCCCGGGCCGTGGTCAGAGACCTCGCAGCAGGCTTTCTTACCCGTCCTTCTAATGTTTATGATGATCTCCTTGTCCTCGCCGCAGTACTTGACCGCGTTATTTATCAGGTTGGAAAGAACCTGCTTTATCTTGGCGGCGTCTGCGTTGATGAAGAGGGGATCGGCAGGACGCTTGAAGATGAACTTGTATCCTCCCTGCTCCTCCAGTATGTCATAGGATGACAGCAGGGATGAAGCTGCTTCGCACAGGTCGAACTGGCTCATCTCCAAGACCATCTTCCGCGACTGCATTCTGGATATGCTGAGCATATCGTTTACCAGAATATTGAGCCTGTCAGCCTCGTCGATTATGACGTTAAGGTGATCCTCCCGCTTCTCAGGATTGTTTCCGGAAAGATCTCTGATCATCTCGGCGTAGGACTTTATCATGGTCAGCGGTGTTCGCAGGTCGTGAGACACGTTGGCTATCAGATCCTTCTGGTACATGTCCGTCTTCTCCAGCTCTCGCGACGCATCTGTAAGGGTGTTGGCCAGTTCGGTTATCTCCGTATAGTGACCTCGCTCGAACTTGACCCCGTAGTTGCCCTTTCCCATTTCAGCGGCGGACAGGGTTATGTTCTTAATAGGCCGCGATATCCTGTTAGCCAGGTAGAATGACAGAACGAAGGCTAAAAGAGCCGCTATCAGGGTGATGTAGATCAGCTGGACACGGAGGATATTTACCGTGGACTGTACCGGATAGAGAGGAGAGAACAGATACAGTATTATCTCGTCCTCAAAGCCGGAGCTCTCTTCCTGATATGCCAGGGAACTGTCAAGGTAGCATGCCAGTGCCAGAGTCCGCATATTGCTGTTTTCTGAATTACCGTCGGTAAAGGTAGCGGTCACCTTGCTGAACGGACTGTCCTTCAGGTTTTCTCTCAAGACCTTCGTTTGAGCGATATAAAGGGCGATGGAGCTTTGACTCTCATTGTTTCCCTCAGTTAACAAAAGGAGGCCGCTGCCCGTTTCCACCCTGATGTACACATCGTTTACGGCGATTACCTCGTCTATCTGTTCTTTAAGGCTGGCAAGATCAGGATTCTCACGAAATTCATCGACTATGCGGTTGGCAATGTTAGTAGCTTCCCGCTCCTTCATATCAGCGTAATAGGTTTCCAGAAAGTAGATCTGAAGAAGCCAGATTAGGGCGATGAGAAGAAGGGTAAAACCTATGAAGGATATCCAGAGCTTGTATCTTATGCTTTTTAGATCAATTTTCCTCTTCTTCATACTCAAATTTATATCCCACCCCTCTGAGAGTTACGATATAGTCTCTGTACGGGCCAAGGTTATTTCTGAGATTTTTTATGTGGGTGTCGATGGTTCTGTCGTCCCCGAAAAAGTCGTATCCCCAGATGTCTGAGAGGAGCTTATCCCTGGAGAGGGCGATGTTGCGGTTTTCAATCAAGTAGAATAGGAGCTCATATTCCTTCGGCGTCAGATCTACCCTCTTTCCATCCACCGTGACAGTCCTGGCGGCTACGTTGACCTCCAGACCTCCGAATTTCAGGACATCGGCCTTTGCCGGGCCTGACGAGTGCCGTCTCGCCAGCACTACGTTGATCCTGGCCATAAGCTCCTTAGGACTGAAAGGCTTAACTATGTAATCGTCGATGCCCAGCTCGAATCCGAAAAGCTTATCGTATTCCTCGCCTCGCGCCGACAGCATTATAATAGGTACATCCTGGATTTTCTTTATCTCCTTGCAGGCTGAGAAGCCGTCCAGTTTAGGCATCATAATATCCAGTATGACCAGATCATATTTGTTCAGCTTACACAGACCCACAGCGCTCATGCCGTCTCCGGCCTCGGTTACTTCATAACCGTTGAACTCTGCGTATTCTCTTATGACCTCACGGATCTTAGGCTCGTCATCTACGACTAAAAGTTTATACATATGGAATTCCTCCTCCGTTTTTCGGCAAAGATACAAATATACTATACCTGAAAACGAAGAAAAATGGTGTAAATTCAATGAATTTTCATTAGTATTTTTTTCATAAAGGATATAGGCGGAAAAGAGGGATGCAAAGCCTCGTCGCTCCTTGACGAAGCAGGATTGTTGGAATATACTGTAGCGTGAGCGGGTATCTCTATCCGCGTGTTTATCATATTGTCGAATTTTAGAAAAAAGGGAAAGGAGGAACGAGGTGCTGAGAAAACTGACGAGAATCCTGGTCACCATCTTGGGCCTGATATTCGGCTACGGCGCATATCTTCTCACTCGTTTCGTCTTCGGGGAGCTGGAGATTACCTTAATAGACGATCTGACGCCTGTACAGCAGTCGATTACGGAAGCGGGCTTTATTATTTTTTTCGGACTTGTTTTTCTCATGCTGACTCCCATAATAAGGAGACAGAGCGTTAAAGTAGCGGATGATATCGAGTACGATCTTCAGGGCGTTTCAGGAAACGATATCCTGGCAGGGGTTATAGGACTTATAACAGGCTTAGTTATAGCTCTTCTCATAACTCAGATATACACCACGATCACTAACAGATATCTGTATACGGTCATAACCATAATCACTTATTTGGTGCTGGGATATCTGGGCGTGGTCATAGCCACTAAAAAGGGTAAGGGGTTGATAGCACTTCTCGTGGCGGGAAGCCGTGCAAAGGCCCAGCAGCCGGTTCCCGTGCCTATAGCCGATGTGAACTACCGCCCGGGAAAGAAGAATAAGGTGGGAAACGTGCCGAAGATACTGGATACCAGCGTCATCATAGACGGCAGAATATCGGGTATAATGAAGACGGGATTTTTGGAAGGGCCCATAGTGATTCCGGAATTCGTCTTAGTAGAGTTGCGCCACATCGCCGATTCTTCTGATTCCCTGAAGAGAACCAGGGGACGCAGAGGCTTGGACATCCTGAACAAGATGCAGGAAGACTACGGAATCGAGATATATAACACGGAAAATGAGAAGTTTCTGAATGAGATACATGAGGTTGATGTAAAGCTTTTAAAGCTGGCTCAGCTTATAAACGGCAAGGTGGTCACCAACGATTTCAACCTTAACAAAGTGGCGACCATAAACGGGGTAAGCGTTCTCAACATAAACGAGCTGGCCAACACTCTAAAGCCGGTGGTGATCCCGGGTGAGGAGATGACTGTGAATCTGGTAAAGCAGGGCAAAGACAGCAACCAGGCCGTCGCTTATCTGGATGACGGAACCATGATAGTAGTCGAGGACGGGCGCAGGCTGATCGGAAAGACGACCCACATTACCGTCACCTCTGTGCTCCAGACGGCGGCAGGAAGAATGATCTTCGGAAGACTTAAGAAAGGATAGCAACAATGGCCTGTGAGAGACGGGTTTATGCCATAATATGCGCAGCGGGAAAGGGCGCCCGGATGGGAGGCCCTGTCCCTAAGCAGTTTCTCAAGCTGGGGGGAAGGACGATCCTTTCTATAACGGCGGAAAAGTTTTTCAACAGTCCTGCCGTATGGGAAACCGTGATCACCGTGGCTTCTGAATACGAGGAGTATTGCAGGGAAGAGTTCTCGGATGCGAAGGGTCGTGTCGCGGTGGTTTGCGGAGGCGGAGAGCGTCAGGACTCGGTGTATAGAGCCTTGATGTACTTAAAGGAGAGAGGCGCAAATCCGGACGATACGGTTCTGATTCACGACGGCGTCAGACCCTACGTTTCCCGTGAGCTGATCGAAAGAGCTATCGGCGCCATAGAGGAAGGAAACGACGGGGCGGTTCCCGGGGTTTTCGTGACCGATACCATAAGGGATACGGACGGTAAAACCATGGACAGGAGCAGGCTGAGAAGGGTGCAGACGCCTCAGGCCTTCAGGCTTGGGGTCATACTGAATGCATACGAAAAGGCCATGGAGGAAGGGTACTACGGGACTGATGACGGAGGACTGGCCGAACGGTCAGGATATAAAGTAATCATGTTTCCGGGAGAAGATAGGAATATAAAGATCACAGTAGCAGAGGATCTGATGATGGAGAATCGCATAGGCACAGGTTTTGACACTCACGGGTTCGGCCCGGACAGAAGGCTCGTGCTGGGAGGAGTGGACGTCCCCGGCGAGAGGGGACTCATGGGCCACTCAGACGCCGACGTATTGGTTCACGCCCTCATGGACGCCATCCTGGGGGCGGCGGCAATGGGGGATATAGGCAAAGCATTCCCCGACAGCGACGACAGTTATAAGGGCATATCCAGCCTGAAGCTTTTGGAGAGGGTGAAGGAAATGGTATCCTCTGAGGGATACAGGCTGGTGAACGCCGACATGACTGTAATCTGCCAAAAGCCGAAGCTGGCCCCCTATATAGATCAGATGCGGAGCAATATAGCCGACGTCCTGGGGGTAGATGTTGACAGGATCAGCGTCAAGGCCACCACCACGGAAAAGCTGGGATTCACAGGAAGAAGCGAGGGAATAGCGGCGGAAGCCGTCTGCCTCCTGGAGAGAGGGGCATATTGAGAATATATCGAGGAGAATACGAGTTATGAAGATGTCTAAAATGCACATAAAGACCCTTAGAGAGACGCCTAACGAGGCGGAAATACCCAGTCACATACTGCTCCTGAGAGCCGGTATGATCAGAAAGCTGGTCTCAGGAGTTTATGGGTTCATGCCCTTAGGATGGAGAGCTCTCAGAAAGATCGAGAACATAGTCAGAGAGGAAATGGACGCCGCAGGGGCTCAGGAGATTCTCATGTCAGCGGTACAGCCTGCCGAGCTGTGGCAGGAGTCCGGAAGATGGGACGCTTACGGGCCGGAGCTGTGGAGGATTAAGGACAGGAGCGGAAGGGACTTCTGTCTCGGGCCTACTCACGAAGAGATATTTACCGACATAGTGAGAAACGATATATCCTCCCACAGACAGCTTCCTGTGAACCTTTACCAGATACAGACAAAATACAGAGATGAGGCGAGACCCCGCTTCGGTCTCATGAGGAGCAGGGAATTCATAATGAAGGACGCCTACTCCTTTGACAGGGACTACGAGGGTCTGGACGCAAGCTATAAGGCTATGTACGACGCTTACGCCAGAATATTCACCCGGTGCGGTCTTACGTTCAGACCGGTAGAGGCAGATACAGGCGCCATAGGAGGAAGCAACTCCCACGAGTTCACCGCTATTTCAGAGGTGGGAGAGAGCGAGATAGCTTACTGTCAGACCTGCTCCATGGCAGCTAACGTGGAGAGAGCAGATTGCAGGGATGCGTCTGCCGATGACGATTCTGTGGAGATGCTCCCTTTGGAAGCGGTTCACACTCCCGGTACCAAGACTATAGAAGAGGTGGCAGGGTTCCTCGGGGTAAAGGCTGAGAAAACCATAAAGGCCCTTCTCTTCGTCAAGTACGACGAAAAGGGAAATGAGAATGGATACGTAGCGGCCTTTGTCAGAGGAGACAGAGAGCTTAACATGATAAAGCTGGTAAACGCCTTGGGAATTCCCGAGCATGCCATCGCCTTTGCCGATGAAGACGCCATGGGAGAAAAGACGGGAGCCGTAGGCGGCTTTACCGGCCCTGTAGGTCTTCACGACTGCGTCGTAGTAGTGGACAGCGAGCTTACCGGACTTAAAAATCTGGTCGCCGGCGCATGCAGGAAGGATTACCACCTGAAGAATGTGAATTACGGAAGAGACTATAAAGGGGATATCGTAAAGGATATAAAGGTCTTAAAGGAAGGAGATCCCTGTCCTGTATGCGGCGCTCCGGTAAAGCACGCCAGAGGAATAGAGGTAGGACAGGTGTTCAAGCTGGGAACCAAGTATTCCGAAGCTATGAAAGCCACCTATAAGGATGAGAACCAGAAGGAGAGGCCTATAGTGATGGGATGCTACGGTATAGGGGTCACCAGGACTCTCGCCGCTGTAGTAGAACAGTGCCACGACGATAACGGCATAATCTGGCCGGTGGCTGTAGCTCCGTATCACGTGATAATAACCCTTATGAAGCCCGACGATCCGGTGCAGCTTGCTCTGGCCGAAGGCATTGGCCAAAAGCTGGAGGAGGCGGGAGTTGAAGTCATGCTGGACGACAGAGATGAAAGGCCGGGAGTTAAGTTCAAGGACGCTGACCTTCTGGGGATTCCTGTAAGGATTACCGTAGGAAGGATGGCTCCTGAAGGAAGGGTAGAGTATAAGCTGAGAAGAGATGAGGACAAGACCGAGATGACCGCAGATGAAGCTGTAAAGGCGGCTATAGAGCTGGTAGAAGCGGAAAGGTAAAAGGAAGTTGAAGATATACTTTCAGATGTTCTGGTCCTTTTTTAAGCTGGGACTTTTCACCATTGGAGGCGGAATGGCTATGATACCGCTGATACAGGAGATCGCGGTAGAGAAGAGAGGGTGGCTGACGGAGGAGGAATGTATCGACTGTATAGCTGTCAGTCAGAGCCTGCCGGGAGTAGTAGCCATCAATATGGCTACCTACATAGGATATCATCTGAAAAAGCTTCCCGGCTCCATCGTAGTGACGGTGGGGGTCAACCTTCCCAGCTACATAATAATAATCCTCGTGGTAGAGCTGCTCAACGGAATAGGAGACAGTCCCTATGTGCTGGGAGCTCTGGTCGGGATAAAGGCGGCTGCCACAGGCCTCATCGCCTTTTCAGCGTACAGAGTGGGCCGACAGGTGTTAAAAGACGTCTTCGGATGGATACTGGCCATAGTTGCTTTCGTGGTGATAACCTTCTTCGGTATTAACGCGGTATTTGCCATACTGGCCGGAATGGCCGCAGGGATGATAAAGACAAGAGCGGAAGCCGGGAAGGGAGGCGGATCGAAATGATCTACGTGAAGCTGTTTCTCGTTTTCGCCAAGATAGGACTGTTCGGATTCGGCGGAGGCATGGCCATGCTGCCTATGATCTACCAGAGCGCGGCGAGCTTTAATCTGATGTCGGCTGAGGAGTTCTCCAATCTGGTGGCGATATCTCAGGTCACACCGGGTCCTGTAGCCGTGAACGCGGCCACCTATGTGGGTTATAACGCTGCCGGATTTCTCGGGGCGCTGGCGGCCACAGTGGGAGTGGCGACCCCGTCCTTTGTGCTCATAACAGCTGTATGCCGGTTTATGAGCAGGTTCAGGGAAAGCTCTCTCATGGAAGGAGCTTTTACCGGAATAAGACCTGTGACAGCGGGACTTATAGCCTCAGCTGTAATATTCATGGGTGAGAGCGTCTTTGAAGGCCTTACACCGATCACGGCGGGAATAATGATACTGTCTGCGGTTCTGGCAGGGAAATTCCGTGTCAGTCCGGTGCTCATCGTCATAGGCGGAGGAGTTTTGGGAGCGCTGCTCTGCTCCAGTTTCGATTCAGTATAAAAGAGCAATCACTGATTTGAACGAGCCACGAATGTGGTATAATGTTAGAAGCGTATCATGGCTGTTTTCTTTTTTGAAATTAGCACAGCAGGCATGACGAGATAGGAGAATGTTTAGATGAAAAAAGTAGTGATCGAAATGGATAACGGCGGAATCATGAGAGGAGAGCTTTACGAGGACATAGCGCCTATAAGCGTAGAAAACTTTCAGAAGCTGGCCAACGACGGATTTTATGACGGACTTACTTTTCACAGAGTGATCCCGGGATTCATGATCCAGGGCGGCTGTCCTCAGGGCACCGGTATGGGAGGCCCGGGATACTGTATTAAGGGTGAGTTCGCTGCAAATGGAGTAAAAAACGACCTTAAGCATACTACAGGCGTTATCTCCATGGCCAGAGCTATGGATCCTGACTCAGCAGGTTCCCAGTTCTTCATAATGGTCGCGGACGCACCTCATCTTGACGGGCAGTATGCAGCATTCGGCAAAATCACAGAAGGAATGGAGGTTGCTCAGGAGGTAGTTTCCGTTCCAACAGGGATGAGGGACAACCCTTTAGCTCCTGTCATAATAAAGAGCATAAGGGTGGAATAGAAGAAAGGTAAGATAAAATGGCATTTTTCAGAGACATACGCGAGGATATCCACACGGTTCTCCATAGAGACCCTGCGGCGAGGAACAGTCTGGAAGTCCTGCTGTGTTATCCGGGCGTGTGGTCTTTGATTTTTCATAAACCGGCACACTGGCTTTACAGGCATAAGCTGAAGCTTATAGCCAGGATAATTTCCCAGATGGCAAGGTGGTTTACGGGAATAGAGGTACATCCGGGGGCGGTCATAGGCAGAAGACTTTTCATAGACCATGGGATGGGAGTGGTTATAGGGGAGACGACGGAGATAGGAGACGATGTGACCCTGTACCAGGGAGTGACTCTGGGAGGCACCGGCAAGGACACGGGAAAACGTCACCCTACCATAGGCAACAGAGTCATCGTAAGCTCGGGAGCCAAAGTCCTGGGACCGTTTAAGGTAGGCGACGACGTGAAGATCGGCGCCGGTTCCATAGTTCTGAAGGAGGTGCCGCCGGGCTGCACTGTGGTAGGCGTTCCGGGCAGAGTGGTGCGCAGGTACGGTGAGAGCACCGGCGATCTGAACCAGGTAAATCTGCCGGATCCTGTGGCCGTAGAGCTGGAATCGCTGCGGAGGCGTATTAAGATACTGGAGAGAAAGCTTGAAGAAAAGTCAGGGGCGAAGAGACAGCCGGAAAATGCCCCGGTGAAGGAGGCTGATATAAGTGAAGATATATAACACTCTGACGAGGAAAAAGGAGGAGTTCATTCCTCTTAACGAGGGAAAGGCGCTGATATACGCCTGTGGCCCTACTGTATACAATTTCATCCACATCGGAAACGCCCGTCCGATGGTAGTGTTCGATACTCTGAGGAGCTATCTGAAGTACAGAGGATACGACGTAAAATTCGTTCAGAACTTTACCGATGTAGATGATAAGATCATAAACAAGGCTCGGGAAGAGGGAAAGACGGCAACCGAGATTTCTGAGCGCTTCATAAAGGAATATTTCGAGGACGCCGACGCTCTCAACGTGAAGAGGGCGGACGTTCACCCTAAGGTTTCGGAACACATACCGGAGATAATAGACTTTGTAAAGGCTCTTATGGACAAGGGTTATGCCTATGAGGCTGACGGTGATGTGTACTTCTCCACGAGGAAGTTCTCCCGGTACGGAAAGCTTTCCGGCCAGAACATAGACGATCTGGAGGCGGGGGCCAGGATAGCCGTAGGCGAGGTAAAGGAGGATCCGCTGGACTTCGCCCTTTGGAAGGCGAGAAAGACCGACGACGAGATCGCATGGGAGTCGCCTTGGGGAATGGGAAGGCCGGGATGGCACATAGAGTGCTCTACCATGGCTAAAAAACACCTGGGAAATACTATCGACATCCACGCCGGAGGTGAGGACCTTCAGTTCCCTCACCATGAAAACGAAATAGCTCAGTCCGAGTGCTGCAACGGCGCGCCCTTTGCCCGATACTGGATGCACAACGGATACATTACGGTGGATAACGAGAAGATGTCTAAGTCCAAGGGCAACTTCTTCACCGTAAGGGACATAAGGAAGGAATACGACGGAGAGGTGATAAGATTCCTACTCCTCTCCGGACACTACAGAGGGCCCATCAATTTCAGCGATGCTCTCATGGAGCAGTCTAAGAACGGCCTTGCCCGCATGGAAAACTGCAAGGAAAACCTTCTCCACATTAACGGCGCAGGAGCGGAGGGCTCTATGACAGAGGAGGAGAAAGCAGCTCTTCGGGAGATGTCAGGCTGTCGGGACAAGTTCATAGAGGCCATGGATGACGATCTCAATACGGCCGACGCTATCAGCGCCATATTCGAGATGGTGACGGCAGCCAATACAGCCGTAAAGGACGGCCGCGGAACTAAGGAGTTTGCCGGTGAAGCTCTGGGAAGGCTTCAGGAGCTGGCGGACGTTCTGGGTCTTCTCCAGAAGGACGAGGGGGAAGACGTCGACGCTGAGATATTAAAGCTCATAGAGGAAAGACAGGAAGCCAGAAAGAATAGGGATTTCGCCAGAGCCGACCGGATAAGAGATATGCTCAAGGCTCAGGGCATCACCCTTAAGGATACTCCGCAGGGAGTGCAGATCGTAAGAGAATAGCATGACAGAAACCAGTGTAAACACTACGGCATTGGCATTCATAGGGGACGCGGTTTATGAGGTTTTCATAAGGGACCGCGTCCTCTCTCAATACGGACAGAATGCCGACAGACTCCACAGGGAGACTGTAAAATACGTTAGGGCGGATGCTCAGGCGGAAGCGGTAAAGCGCCTTGCAGGTGAAGGCTTTCTTACGGCAGAGGAGGAGGAGCTGGTGCGCAGAGCCAGAAACCGCCGGACGAAATCCAAAGCCAGGGGAGCCGGTCCCATGGAATATAAATTGGCTACCGCCTTTGAAGCCCTTATCGGATACCTCTACGTGACGGGAGAACTAAGGAGGGGGAAGGAAATAATGGGAAGAGCGGCGGAGATCATAGAAGGTCTTCGGGAAAGGACTGAAAAATGAGCAAGGCTGACGTAATATTCAAGGAGATGTGCAGGAACATCCTTGAGCACGGCTATTCCAGCGAGGGACAGCAGGTCAGGGCCAGATGGGAGGACGGCACTGCCGCCCACACGATCAAGCTTTTCGGTGTAGTGAACCGGTACGACCTCTCCGAGGAGTTTCCGGCTCTTACCCTGAGAAGAACCGCGGTTAAAACGGCTGTAGATGAGCTTTTGTGGATATGGCAGAGGAAATCCAATAATATTCGGGAACTGAACGGTCACATATGGGACGAGTGGGCCGACGAAGACGGCTCCATCGGTAAAGCCTACGGATATCAGATGGGAAAGAAATATAAATTCCATCAAGGGGTCATGGATCAGGTGGACAACGTGATCTGGCAGCTTAAGAATACTCCTTATTCCAGAAGAATACTCACCAATATATATAATTTTGACGACCTTTCCGAGATGAACCTGGAGCCCTGCGCCTACAGCGTGACCTTCAACGTCACGGGAAACAGGTTAAACGCCATATTGAACCAGAGGTCACAGGACGTTTTGGCAGCCAATAACTGGAATGTGGTGCAATATTCCGTTCTGGTTCACATGATGGCTCAGGTCTGCGGCTTTAAGCCGGGAGAGCTGGTTCACGTCATAGCGGACGCTCACATCTACGACAGACACATTCCGGCCATAGAGGAGCTTTTGAGCCGTGAGGAGCATCCCGCTCCAAGGTTCGCTTTAAACCCGGAGATAAAGGATTTTTATGATTTTACCACGGACCATATAACCATAGAAGGTTATGAGTGTGGCCCTCAGATAAAGAACATACCCATAGCCATATAGGAGGAAGGATGGAGCTCATACTTGCAGCAGACGAAAACTGGGCCATAGGAAAGGACGGAGGACTTCTCTGCCACATCCCCGGCGACTTAAAGTATTTCAAAGAGCGAACCATGGGAAAGACTCTTATCATGGGCAGGACCACCTTAGAAAGCCTGCCCGGGAAGAAAGGTCTTCCGGGAAGGACTAACTACGTTCTCACCACAGATGAAAATTATCAGGCGGAAAACGCCACGGCGGTTCCGACCATCGACCGGCTGCTTAAGCTGATCTCGGGCGAGGATCCGGAGCAGGTCATGGTAATAGGCGGGGAAAGGGTCTACAGAGAGCTTCTTCCCATGTGCACCGTTTGTTATATTACGAAGATATACGCTAAATTTCCCGCTGACCGATTTTTTCCCAATCTGGATGAGGATCCGGACTTTACCTGCGAGGCGGTAAGCGGCATGAGGGAAGAAAACGGCGTCAGATACCGTTTTTTCAAGTATACGAGGAGAAGAGCTTAGAACATGGAGTCAGGAAGGAAGGAACCGTCAAGACCGGGTCAAAAGCCTTACAGCCAAAAGCCATATGGCCGCAGGCGGAAGACCGGCGGGGATGGGAGACGGAATACGGAAGCGGAAGCCGGAGAGAAAAACGTAGTAGTGGGGAGAAATCCGGTAACTGAGGCTTTAAGAAGCGGCCGGACGGTAGAGAAGCTTTACGTGCAGAGGGACGCGGGAGCCTCCCCGGGAAGAGTAATCCGGCTGGCTAAGGATAGAGGTGTGCCGGTCATGGAATTGAGCAGGGAGGCCTTGGACAAAATGGGATCGGGGATTCCCCATCAGGGGGTTGCCGCAGTGATCAGCCCATATGCTTACGGAAGCTTCGATGACATAACGGAGAAGGCGGAAAGCTCGGGAGAAGACCCTTTTGTCATCATACTGGACGGCATAGAGGATCCTCATAATCTGGGAGCTATAATAAGGTCGGCAGAGTGCGCCGGCGCTCACGGAGTAGTGATTCCGAAGCGGCGTTCCTGCGCTCTCACTGAAACTGTGGCAAAGACGTCTGCGGGAGCCATAGAGTACATGCCTTGCGTTAAGGTGACCAATATAGCTCAGACCATAGACAGGCTGAAGGAGGAAGGCTTTTGGATAGGCGCCTGCGATATGGGAGGCACTCCCTACTACAGGCATGATCTTACGGGAAAGCTTGCTGTAGTCATAGGTGGGGAAGGTTCGGGAGTCAGCAGGCTCGTAAGGGAAAAATGCGATTTCGTGGTTTCCATGCGGCTTTGCGGACAGATAAACTCCCTTAACGCCTCTAACGCGGCGGCGATAATTGCGTATGAAGTCAGACGGCAGAGAGACGAGAGACATGCAAATGACAGATTATAACGTTTTTACTGAGGAGGACGTAGTCCTCATGGCTCAGGGCGGCGATGAAGCCGCGTCAGAATATCTGATAAATAAATACAGAACCTTGGCTAAGACTAAATCCCACATTTATTTCATCGCGGGGGGAGATCCGGACGACGTTATACAGGAGGGAATGATAGGCATTTTCAATGCCATAAGAGATTTTAATCCTGACAGAGATGCCGGATTTCGCACTTTTGCCGAGCTTTGCATCAACAGGCAGATAGTTACGGCTATAAAAGCCGCTAACCGCCAGAAGCATAAAATCCTCAACGAATCACTGTCAATAGATGACAGAAATACGGACGGGGACGGAGTTAAGAGCAGGAGTCTTTCCGAGTATATGCCTTCGGGGGAGGATACTGATCCTGAGGCTATGACACTTATGCGGGAAGTGGTGTCCTATCTTAAGGCTAACGGGGAGAATATCTTCAGCCCTATGGAAAAAATGGTATGGAACGAGACCCTTAAGGGGAAGACCTATGTGGAGATTGCGGAGGAACTGAACAAAACCCCTAAAGCCGTGGATAACGCTTTGCAGAGGGTGAAGAAAAAAGTCATGAGCTACCTGGAAATGTAGCCGGCATTTGGCCTGTAAAATATTACCGGTTGACATGATTGAACTGATTTCGTATAATGAGTCCGTTAACTCCGTATGCTGTTGTAGCTCAGTAGGTAGAGCACTTCCTTGGTAAGGAAGAGGTTCGGCAGTTCGAGTCTGCTCAACAGCTCCATTTAAAAAACCGCAGATCCGCTGAAAACGGCGGATTTGCGGTTTTTGCTGCGTTTCAGGAGCGGCATACATTTTACCTTACCGGCAGCTGATCTGACGCGGAAATCACCTGATTCTGTTTTTTTCGCCCCATTCGCACATGCTGTCCAGTATGGGAAGGAGAGATTTTCCCCGCTCTGTCAGGCTGTATTCCACTTTTGGCGGAATCTGAGGGTATTCTTCTCTGTGAACAAGGCCGTCCGTCTCCAGCTCCTTCAGCGTACTGCTCAAAGTTTTGTACGAGATAGTTTTTATATATTTCTTCAGTTCGTTGAAGCGAACCACTTTGAAGTCCATAAGGGCGTAAAGTATGAACATCTTGTACTTGCCCTGTATGAGGGACATGGTGTAGCTGAAACCGGTTTCCTCCAGATTAGCGTCTTTGATACATTCATTACTCATCTAAAAATCTCCAATTCAACACTTTACTTAAGGTAAGTATATAAAGTCAGACTAGTATCACACCTCAATGCATGTACACGTTTCTGCTTCAGATACTGGTATAATTTTAATCTGTAAATAACCTGAAGTCAACAGTCCTTGCTTTCGAGGCCGAATGAGAAACGGATATTACCCCATGGGAAAAAGAGTTTCCGCCCCTGAAAACAAGGGGTACAGGGCGGAATCCTGTGAGTACAAATCTCTTGTCAAAACGGGGAATACTGTGGTAGAATAGTCACTAGGTTTGAGCTGAACCCAAGTGGATTTGGGGACGCCCGAATCCATACTTCTAAAAAATAACGTTATGTATTAGGAGGAAAATAAAATGGCAAAGCAAAAATTCGAAAGAACCAAACCCCATGTCAACATAGGAACCA
>CAYTYN010000035.1:0-15174 GCA_964442135.1 uncultured Oscillospiraceae bacterium | reverse complement strand
AAAGAGCCGGTTCCTCAATGAAGATCCATGCCATGGACAGCTTTTATCCCGCAGGAGATGAGCAGGTAATTGTTTACGAAGTGACGGGCCGTGTTGTGCCGCCCTCAGGAATTCCACTGGATGTGGGGGTTGTTGTGGATAATGTGGCAACGGTTCTGGCGGTAAATGACGCGCTTTCCGACATACCGTTTACGGAAAAATATCTGACGGTGACAGGGGAGGTAAGAGAACCCTGTGTGCTTAAGGTTCCGGTGGGAACCTCCTTCCGTCATTGCATTGAACTGGCAGGAGGCCCTCTGTGCGATCAGGCGGCGGTTGTAGCCGGAGGCCCCATGATGGGAAAGCCTATGACTTGGGAAGAGGCCATGAGGAGTTCTGTGACGAAAACAACATCGGGAATCCTTGTTCTGCCGGAGTTCTCTCCGATCATCCGGAATTCCCGTATTGATATCGCTCATATGCTGAACCGCGCAAAATCGGCCTGCATTCAGTGTTCCTTCTGCACAATGCTTTGCCCCAGGAATATGCTGGGTCATCCGCTGAAGCCCCACATGATCATGCGGAAAATGGCTATGGCAGACCGGAACGAAGCATTGCTTCAGGATCCTGATATCCGCCAGGCAGCAATCTGTTGCGAATGCGGCATTTGCGAAATATATGCCTGCCCCATGGGACTGAATCCCAGAAAGATCAACAGTATCCTAAAGAAAGAGCTTTCTCAGGCGGGAATACGCTATGAAAGAAAGCAGACAGATTACCATGCGGATCCCGGCAGAGAATACAGAAGGTGCCCGACAAAACGGGTGGCTGCGCGGGCAGGAGTTCTGCCCTATTATGAGAACCATAGTTTTGCGTATAAAGAATTTACACCGGATCGTGTGGAGATTCCTCTGAAAATGCATATCGGGGTGTCGTCTGTTCCCGTAGTGAAAATCGGGACTGTTGTCAGGAAAGGTCAGCGGATCGCTGCTTGTCCGGAGGGGAAAATGGGCGCGGATATCCATGCAGGTATTGAAGGGAAGATCACCGTAACGAAGGATACCCTTATAATACAGAAAACAGGCGGGAGATAATTATGTTTGAGACAATCGGTTTTCTAGAATTGAACAGCATTGCCAAAGGAGTTGAAGCGGCGGATATTATTCTGAAAACCGCCGAGGTGAAACTGATTTTCGCAAGAGCCGGCTGTCCCGGAAAATATTATATTCTGTTTACCGGGGAAGTGGCCGCTGTGAAGGCATCTATCGAGGCGGGCGTCGCAGTGGGTGACGGGAATACCGTAGATTATTGCGTTATTCCGCGGGTTCACCCGCAGGTAATTCAGGCGATTAGCCTTGCCGGCGTCCCTGATACGCAAAATGCCGTTGGAATCATGGAATTTTTCAGTGTGACCGCCTCCGTATATGCGGCGGATGCGGCCGTCAAAGCCGCGGATGTTGATTTGCTCGATGTCCGGCTGGGAACCGGAATCGGCGGAAAATCCTTTGTGATTCTGACCGGAGATGTAGCGGCTGTGCGGGAAGCCGTATCCTGTGGCGTGGAAACGGAAAACGCAAAGGGAATGCTGTTGACCAGCGTGGTTATCCCGAATCCTCACAGAGAAATTTTTGAAGCTCTGTTGTAAACGTCAGATATAGCTTTGAAAGGGATGTGTGTCATGGCGCAGGAAAAACAGAGAATCATACAGGAATTTGTACCGGGTAAGCAGGTGACGCTGGCGCACGTGATTGCAAATCCGGAGACAGATTTATATAAAAAAATGGGAGTCGTGGGAGAGCGACGGGGAGCTCTGGGAATTATGACCATTACTCCCAGTGAAGGAGCGATTATAGGGGCGGATCTGGCTTCTAAGGCGGCCAACGTAGATGTGGTATTTGTAGATCGTTTTAATGGATCGCTGATCATTAACGGCGACGTGGCTGACGTGGAAGCGGCGATTCGGGACGTGCTTGACGTTCTTTCCAATAAGCTTCAGTTCACTCCCGCAATGATAACAAGGACATGAGAAAAATTATTTTGATCGGAAGCACAGGCTGCGGGAAAACGACGATTCTTCAGAGAATCAACGGGTTGGAGCGGAAATATAAAAAAACACAATCCATCGAGGTTTATAACGGAACCATTGACACTCCGGGAGAGTATCTGGAGAACAGGGAGCTTCTAAAATCTCTGCTGGTCACGGCGCTGGAGGCGGAGCTGGTATTTTTTGTTCAGGACGCAAGCCGGGAGATCTATTGCTTTTCGCCGGGGCAGTCCGCCGCTTTTCCCATGCAGACTGCGGGGATTGTCACAAAGGCTGACATAGCCTCACAGGAGCAGATTTCTCAGGCAAAAGAGCTTCTGGAGCTTGCCGGTGCGTCTCCCGTTTTCTGTGTCAGCGCAGTAACCGGAGAGGGAATGGAGGAGCTGGAAGCCTTTCTGAAAGAGACCGCCTCAAGCAAGTGATAGACCAAGAAGACGGGAAGTGAAGTCAATTAAGGTACGATCCCCGTCTTTCATGCAATCACTTGCCATAATTTTTTTGCCTTCATTTTATTCTCAGGCTATTCAAAATAAGCCTTCAAAAAATCGTTGGTATCCTCGCTTACTTCAAAAATAACAGCCAATCGATCCAGTCCGGCAACCTCTGCTCTGATATAACCTCCCTCGTACAGAGTAATGGTTCCGACATCGTAAAGTGTTTCGTCGGGGTTAATATCAAACAGCTTTACTGTCTTCTGTTGGGATAATCCAAAGGAACCAACCTTGGATGCATTGTCGGGCAGTGACGTTAATTCCCATTGGTCTGCATCCAGCGCCAGAGTAAAATTTTTAATATCCTCCTCATCGGTAATCGTTTCAATGACTTCCCATGTGTCGGAAGAGATAACGGCGATTGTCTGTGCTTTTGAAAATGTGTCCCCGTAATCAAGATTGTCCGCATTATTAGCGGCTCGACAGCCGCAGAGAAGCAGTGTCAGCATGATTGCAAATAGACCCAAAGATTTTTTCATAATGCTCTCACTTCCTTTTTTCCTGATAGGTTTCATTCATAATCAGTAACCGATACGCCCGAATAAGGCCGGACATATAAATACATAAAAATGTTCCGATTCCCGCAACAACCATTCCCGTGGCTAAAGCAATCGTATCGGCAAAGAGTAATTCTGTCGTAACAATTAAGGGAAAAAACAGAAAGCCCAGTGCAATTAAAGCAATTCCAATCAGGTTAAACATCTGGAGAAAGCTTTTTCTCTCCGCATACGCCGCATTTAATTCAGCCTTTACTGCTTTGTCAAACAGCAGCGGCTCTTGCCGGAGCCTTCGATAAGGGTTGTCTGTCAGCTTGACGGAAAACAGGAGAAGGATTCCTATAATCCATATCAGCATAAACAGAAGCATGGAAATATCCGAAAACATAAACGAAATCGCAAGGCTCCCAACCATCAATCCGGCGGCAATCGCAATTTTCAGAGACCTTCGCCTTTGGTACATGAGGAAGCCGTCTGCCGTTTCCCTGCTTACATATATTCCTTGTTCCACCGCAGCCTCTGGTGTCTGCGTACCTTCCTCATTTAACAGATAGTCAATCGTCACATTGAAAATTTTGCTCATGCGGATAATCTTTTCTGTCTCCGGATAGCCGTTGTCACGCTCCCATTTGCTGATAGCCTGTCTGGATACATCTAACTGGTAGGCCAATTCTTCCTGTGACAGTCCAGCTTCTTTCCGCAGCTTTTGTAACTTTTCTCCAAAGGTCATTTCAGTGTCCTCCTTTCGCTATCAGCATACAATCTTTACAGGTAACACACAACCAAAATACGGTTGCAACTACGCAACAGCAGGTTGCAACCGCAGAAAAGGGGGGAATATGCATTTATCATGCCTTTCTCCCGTCTTCGGGGTAAAGACATTTCGTCTATTTGGATGATTCAATGAGCTCTCTGGCGCTCTTTAAGGTAGTCTCAGTCACGTTATCGCCGCCGAGCAGCCTGGCTATCTCCGCGGTTTTTCCATCCTCGGAAAGCTTATCCAATCGGGCATATGTGTGCTGTTCGTCGTTTTCCTTGTATATCCGATAACAGGAATCCCCCATGGCGGCTATCTGGGGAAGATGAGTGATGCAGATGACCTGGTGTTCCCTGGAAATAGCCTTAAGCTTTCTGCCGACGACGCTGGCGGTAATGCCGCTGATACCTGAGTCGATCTCATCGAATATAAAGGTAGGCGTGGAGTCCGTCTCGCCGGTTATGGCTCTGATAGCCAGCATTATCCTGGACATCTCTCCGCCGGAGGCGGTTCGCGAAAGGGACTTAAGCGGTTCTCCCCGGTTAGCGGAAATGAGAAACTCAACCTTTTCACTTCCGTCAGGCCCGGGAGACGGAAGGTGAGTGAAAGAGGCTTCTATGACGGCGTCGGTGAAATTAAGGTCTTTAAGCTCCGCCGTCATCCTTTCCGAAAGCCGGCGGGCAGCCTGATGACGAGCCTGAGACAGAGCCTCGGCCTTTGCGGTAAGATCCTCGGCGGCGGCTCTCTCAGCCTCTTCAAGGCGTTCTTTCTCATCGTCAAAGTTTTCAATGGAGTCAATTTCATCGGCAAGCTTATCCCTATATGAGAGGATATCCTCGACGGAAGGTCCGTACTTTTTCTTAAGGCTGTCTATGAGATCCAGTCTGGACATAGCGGCGTCTATCTCTCCCGGCTCAAAGGTAATGGAGTCGGCCATCCTGTTTATGGAAAGATCCGTATCCTGGAGCCTGTAGTATATGTCCTCAGCTTCGGAAACGATTCTGTCGATCTCCTGAGAATACGGGCAGACAGGTTTCAGGGCGCTGATAGCCGCTCCCAGGGAGGACAGAGCCCCTGTATCTCCGCCTACGTCAGAGGAGGCGGCCTCAATGGCGGAAAATATTTTTTCACTGTTTCGCAGGACGGATATCCGATCGGAAAGCTCCTCGTCCTCGCCGACCTTCAGATGGGCGTTGTCGATTTCTTTTTTCTCAAACCTGTAGAAGTCCAGTTTTCTGGCATTCTCAGCTTCTGTGGAAAGAAGCTTTTTCAGCTCTGATGATATCTTAGTATATTTTTCATAGCTTTCGGCATAGGCGGCCTTTACGGAGGAGATCTCTTCACCGCCGCCTCTGTCGATGACGGACATGTGGTTTTCCGCGTTCAGAAGAGCCTGATTGTCGTACTGGCCGTGGATCTGAGCTATGCGGGAGCATATCTTGGACAGCCGGCCTAAGGTGACGATCTCTCCGTTATACTTGCACAGGTTTTTGCCTGAAGCGGATATCTCTCTTCTTATGACTGCTTCTTCTCCGTCTATATCGGCGGAAAGCTGGATTATGGCCTTTTCCGCACCATGACGGACAAAAGAGGAGTCTGCGCGACTCCCCAGAGCAAGGCTTATTGCTTCGATGACAACGGATTTTCCGCTGCCCGTTTCACCGGTGATTATGGAAAGACCTTCACCGAAATCCATATCAGCTTTCCCGATTATTGCGAAATTCTCGATGCTAATGTGATTTATCATTTTCCTTTTCCTTCATGATGAGCATGCTGTTGAAAATGGATAAGATCTCCTCCACGTTGTCCTCTTTATCCACTACAAGGAGAAGGGTATTGTCCCCTGCCACAGATCCTACTACGTGAGGAAGATCTATACAGTCTATCGCTTCTCCTGCGGCGGAGGCACACCCGGAAAGGGTCTTTATGACTATGAGATTCTGAGCCGACGCAAAGGATGTGATAGTCTCCCTGAATATTTTCACGAACCGATCTGATATGAGCGCGTCATGGCGGGAGCTAACGGCGTACTTATACTTGCCTGAGGCCAGGAGAACCTTCACCAGCTGAAGATCCTTAATATCTCTGGAAACCGTCGCCTGAGTGACGTCGAAGCCTTCCTCCCTCAGCATGGCGGCCAGCTTTTCCTGTGTTTCTATTTCATTATTGGAGATTAGCTCCAATATCTTATTCTGTCTGGGATAGCGCATGTCATACTCCTTTTCAAACTAATCTGTAAAATATATATCCGCAGATGATTATACCACATGGAAAAGACATTTAAAAGGCTATTTCAGGGTAAAAATTACCCCCATGTGGACAAACATTTGTTCTTATGATATACTTTAATCTGCAAAAGAACCGCGGAGAAAGGAAATGACAGCGGATGAGGATACTCGGCATAGATCCCGGCTATGCCATACTGGGCTGGGGGATCTTAGACGTTATAGGAAATAAATTTTCGGTGGTGGATTACGGAGCCGTCACTACGGACGCCGGAACGGAGATGCCCTTAAGACTCCGGCACATATATACACAGCTGACTTCCATCATAGAGGAATACAGACCGCAGGAGCTGGCCATTGAGGAGCTTTTTTTCAACAGCAATGCGAAGACGGCTATTATGGTGGGACAGGCCAGAGGTGTTGCCATACTGGCCTGCGTTAACGGAGGGCTTTCCGTCAGTGAATACACCCCCCTGCAGATAAAGCAGGCTCTGGTGGGATACGGAAGAGCCGATAAGATGCAGATACAGTCCATGGTAAAGATCATTTTGAACCTGAAAGAGGTGCCTAAGCCTGACGATACGGCGGACGCTATTGCGGCTGCAATCTGTCACGGGCACAGCAGAGGGAGCAGACAGAGATGATAAGATTTTTAAAGGGAATATTCCACCCGACGGTTGACGGGAGCGCGATCATAGAGACGGAAGCCGGCATAGGATTTCGCATAAGCATGCCTTCCAATTCTCAGCTCTATAAGAGCGCGGACGGAGACGTAGTCAGCGTTTACACCTCCATGCAGGTGAAGGAGGACGCCGTGAACCTTTACGGTTTTACTTCCGTCAGCGAGCTGGAGCTCTTCGAGCTTCTGATTACGGTAAACGGCGTAGGGGCGAAGGCCGGTCTTTCCATAATGAGCGCTCTGTCGTCGGACAGGCTGAACGCCGCCATTTCCGCAGGAGATACAGCTTCCATAACTAAGGCCAACGGAGTGGGGAAGAAGACTGCGGAAAGGATTATACTGGAGCTTAAGGATAAGGTCGCACAGCCTTTTGATGAAGGAGGAATTCAGGGAGCCGACGATTCCCATGAGCCGGAAACCACCTCGGAAAAGGAAGAAGCCGCAGCTGCCCTTATATCCTTAGGATATACCAGAAACGAAGCCATGACTGCCATAGGAAAGGTGAAGGGTGATAGCCTGACCTGTGAAGAGTACATTCGCGGGGCTTTGAGGAATTTATAGAGGTAAGAGATGGAAATAGAGAGAATTACAGAGATAAGAGCCGGGGAAGGGGAGGAGAATCAGGAAATCTCGCTGAGACCACACCGCCTTTCCGATTTCATAGGACAGCCGGCGGTTAAGGATAACCTGGGAGTCTTCATCGAAGCGGCGAAAATGAGAGGAGAGCCTTTGGATCACGTGCTTTTCTACGGCCCTCCGGGACTGGGAAAGACCACTTTGGCAGGGATCATAGCCAACGAGCTGGGCGTGGATATAAAGATAACCTCAGGGCCTGCTATAGACAGGGCAGGGGATTTAGCCGCCATACTCACCAATCTCAACGATAACGATGTTCTCTTCATAGACGAGATACACAGGCTGAACAGATCTGTGGAAGAGGTGCTGTATTCAGCCATGGAGGATTACGCCCTGGATATAATAATAGGGAAGGGCCCTTCCGCCAGATCCATAAGGCTGGATATAGCCAGGTTCACCCTGATAGGGGCCACTACCAGAGCGGGAAGCCTTTCAGCCCCTCTAAGGGACAGGTTCGGTGTTATCAGCAAGTTCGAGCACTACGGCGAAAATGACCTTAAGAAGATACTCAGGAGATCTGCAGGGCTCCTGGGTGTGGAAGCGGATGAAAGCTCCATGTCCCTCATGGCGAGCTGCTCCAGAGGTACGCCGAGAGTGGCTAACAGACTTTTAAAGAGAGTGAGGGATTTCTCCCAGGTTAAGGGAAACGGCGTCATAGACGAGGAGCTCACCGAGAAGGCTTTGAAAGCGCTGGGAGTAGATGAGATGGGGCTGGAGAGAATAGACAGGGAGATCCTCTCCGCTATAATCAATAAATTCGGCGGAGGCCCGGTAGGAATCGACACCATAGCCGCGGCCATCGGAGAGGAACGAGTTACCATCGAGGACGCCTACGAGCCCTACCTGATACAAAAAGGTCTCCTCTACAGGACGCAGAAGGGTAGAATGGTTTCTGAATCGGGATACTATCACATGGGAATTGAAATGCCCGGAAAGAGCGGTCAGATATAATGAAAACAGATGATTTCAGCTACGAGCTGCCTGAGGAGCTCATAGCTCAAAACCCTATGAAGGAAAGGGATCAGTGTCGGCTTATGGTCTTAGACAGGGAAAGCAGGACCTTAAGTCACAGGCATTTTTACGACATAATAGACTACCTTAACCCGGGCGACTGCCTGGTCATGAACGATTCTAAGGTCATTCCCGCACGGATATTCGGTGTGAAAGACGGTACGGGGGCTAAGGTGGAGTTCCTCCTTATAAAGCGTCTGGACGGAGATCTGTGGGAGACGATGATAAGACCCGGCAGAAGGCTGAAGCCGGGAGATTCCGTCACCTTCTGCAGTGAGGCAGGGAAAAGTCTCAAGGCTCACATCGAAGCCTTCGGCGAGGACGGTACGAGAAAGGTTCGCTTCGAATACGACGGTATTTTTATGGAAAGGCTGGAGGAAGTAGGATCTATGCCTCTGCCGCCATATATTGAGAGGGCGGCGGAGGAAGAGGATAAGGCCATGTATCAGACAGTATACTGCCGCCGAGAGGGCTCTGTAGCGGCTCCGACGGCAGGCCTGCATTTCACCCGGGAGCTTTTGAGAAGGTGTGAGGAAAAGGGCGTAAAATGCGCATACGTTACGCTTCACATCGGCATAGGCACCTTCAGGCCGGTTAAGTGCGAGAACATAGAGGATCATCACATGCACTTCGAGGAGTACCGGGTTAGTGAAGAGACGGCGCAGATCATAAACGAGACGAAAGCACGCAGAGGCCGGATCATAGCTGTGGGAACCACGTCGGTGCGCACAGTGGAAAGCGCCTCTGTGCCGAAGGGTTCAGAGGAAGGATATGTGCTTCAACCCGGCGCAGGGAGCACAGATATTTTCATCTATCCCGGCTATGAGTTTAAAATGACGGATGCCCTCATAACTAACTTCCATCTTCCGGGTTCTACCCTTATGATGCTGGTATCAGCCTTCTACGACAGGGAGAAAGTGCTGGACGCCTATGAGGAGGCCGTAAGGGAAAGGTACAGATTTTTTTCCTACGGTGATGCCATGTTTATTGGATAGGGGTCATAGCGGCGTCGGGATCTTTATAAAGTGAGTTTGTTTTATTGCCGGTGTGTTGTGTGAAATAAAGAAAAGGTCGGGTGAGGACATGTATTCCTATGCGCTTAAAGAAATATCGGCCATGTACGACAAGATCGATTCGGTAATAATAACCAACAGGGAAGGAGTTATCGAGTATTCGGCTGTCTTTGATCAGGATGACAATACAATCAAGAACTACGGATATACGGGAATGAACATCCTTGAGGTATATCCCTCTCTTACCGAAAAGACCAGCAGTCACTACAGGGTTTACAAGAGCGGTAAACCGATAATAGACGAGGTTCAGATTTTGACGGATCACGTCGGAAGAACCCTTAACCACATTTCCAGCACCTATCCCATAGAATTTAACGGAGAGATAGTGGGGGCTATCGAGGGAACCGTATACATCGACAGGGAAGGAAGGCCGTTCAGAGGAAAAAAACGTGAAATTATCATCGGAGACGGCGCGAACCACGATAATAAAGGCCTGTACAGGTTGGATGATATCATAGCGGAAGATCCGAAGATGGTGGCGATAAAGGAAAAGATAGAAAAAGTCGCTCGGGGATCGTCTTTCGTTCTCATTACGGGGGAGACGGGGACGGGAAAGGAAGTGGCAGCTCAGGCGATACACACTCACAGCGACCGACGGGATAAGCCCTTTATCTCCCAGAACTGCGCGGCTATACCCAACGGCCTTTTGGAAAGCACCCTGTTCGGACAGGTAAAGGGCAGTTATACGGGTGCGGAAAACAAGAAAGGCCTGTTCGAGCTGGCAGACGGCGGAACCCTGTTTCTCGATGAGGTAAACTCAATGGATACGGCGCTCCAGGGAAAGATACTTAAAGTGATAGAGGAGCAGAAGATTCGAAGGATAGGTGACGAAAGGGAGAGAAATATCGATGTGCGCATAGTTTCGGCCTTTAACGAGACTTCGAAGGAAGCCATGGAGAGCGGAAGACTGCGGCGAGACCTGTATTACCGTTTAGGAGTAGTCCAGATACACCTGCCCTCCTTATCCGAGAGAAAAGGAGACATACTGCCTTTGGTTAACTACTATATTCAAAGATATAATTCGGTGACCGGAAAAAACGTCAAAGGCTGTCGGGATATTGTGGAAAAAACCATGCTCGATTATCCGTGGGAGGGCAACGTAAGGGAGCTGCGTAACGTAGTCGAATATGCCTTCAATATGGTGACGGGGGAGGAAATTACCCTAGGCGACCTGCCTGACTTCATGCTGTACAGAAAGAGCGAGACAGGCGGAGGCAGGCCGGCCCCATATGCAGAAGCTTATGAACAGCTGTTGAAGGACGGAGCCTCGCTGACCGACGTGGTAAATAAATTTGAAGAGGAATTGATAAAAAAGGCGGCTTCGGAAAGCAGAACCGTATCTGAGGCGGCGGAAAAGCTAGGGATATCGAGACAGGCTCTAAACTACAAATTGGGCAAATATAAGCTGAAAATATAGAGAAGGCAGATAAGGCGAAAAAATTTTTTATAAATGGCGAAAAATTTTTTTCGCCATTTTAATTTGTAATGATTCGAGAAGGGAATCGGGAAATATAAAAACGGAAAAAAGAAAAGAACGAAAATTCACGAAAAGCACTTGTCACAACAGACTTAGAGCTTTCACGACCCCGTGGAAAAACGTTCTGTCCTCATATTGGGATTTTGGCACGTCCCTTGCTCCTATATAAGCCGTCGGGACGAGGCGAATATGTAAGCCCGTTCGAATGGTAAGGAGGATGATAGCTATGGAAAACATTGAAAAGTTTGGATGTCAGTCGATGACGGGAAAGATTGAGACGATCCTTATGAAAAGGCCGGAGCAGGCATTTATCAGCCAGGAAAACATTAACAATACCTACGAGGAATTCTGTTATTTCGGCTGCCCCGACTATGAAAAGGTAATCGAGGAGTACAACGCCTTCGAGAAGATAATCAAGGATAATGTAGAAAACGTGTATTATCTTCCTCAGGACGACAGAACCGGCCTCGATTCTATCTATGCCCATGATCCGCTGAAGATAACGAAAAAGGGAGCCATTTATTTTCCTATGGGAAAGGAGCTTCGCGGCAAAGAGTATATGGCCACGAAGGAATATCTTGAGAGCTTGGGAGTGCCGACTCTCGGCGTAATTAAAGCTCCCGGAAAAATGGAGGGAGGAGATGTGCTGTGGATAGATGAGAAGACTGTCGCCATTGGCCGTGGGTATAGGACCAATGACGAGGGCATAAGACAGTTCAAAGAATTGACAAAGGACATAGTGGACGAATATATAATCGTGCCTATGCCTCACGGAGACGGCGAGGACTGCTGCTTGCACCTGATGAGCATAATAAGCTTTGTAGACATCGATAAGGCCGTAGTTTATTCAAAATACATGCCTGTATTTTTCAGGGAGTATCTCATTGAAAAAGGCATACAGCTTATAGAGTGCAACGACGAAGAATATGATTATCTCGGGTCTAACGTTTTAGCCCTCGCTCCCGGAAAATGCGTAACAATCGCAGGAAATCCGGACATAGTAAAGAAGATGGAGGATGCCGGCGTCCAAGTTTACACATACGAGGGCAAAGAAGTTTCCTACAGAGGAACCGGCGGCCCGACATGCCTGACTGCTCCTTTATACAGACTGTAAAGGCGGTAGAGAAATGGAACGAAATAGCCGTGACGGCAGAAGCCGGATGATAAAGGATACTCTATTCGGATATGTGGCCGCAGCGAGCACTTCAAACTCCCCTGCGGAAAAGGAGGCCGAAAAATACTTTTTAGATTATTTTTCAAGGCAGGACTACTTTATTGAAAATCCTCAGTATTACGGAGCGTATCCGATACGGGGCGACGCCTTCGACAGAGCGGCGGTATGGGCCATGGCAAAGGGCGAGGGTTCTGAAACCGTGGTTATGATACATCATTACGACGTAGTTACCGTAGAGGATTATAAGAATCTTAAAGACTTCGCCTACAGTCCGGAGGAGCTGGAAAAAGAGCTTCAAAAGATGAAGGACGGTTTTGGGGAGGAAGCCAAAGCCGACCTTGAAAGCGGCGAATGGCTGTTCGGCAGAGGCGTCTGCGATATGAAAGGCGGAGGCTCTATTCAGATGACCCTGGTCAGCGAATACGCGAAAAAGGCAGCGGCCGGCCGATTCAAAGGAAACGTTATAGTCTTAGGCGTACCTGACGAGGAAAGTCTTTCGGCGGGAATGAGGACTGCGGTGCTGCTCCTTAAAGAACTAAAGGACGAGTACGCGCTGCACTACAGACTTATGATAAATTCCGAGCCTCACCAGAGGAAGGAAGCTGATACGGGAGTTTTCTCCCTGGGAACCATAGGCAAAATGATGCCGTATGCCTACGTGAGAGGTTATCTCGCTCATGCAGGAAAGGTCTTCGAAGGCTTGAATCCCGTCAATGTGATGTCGGAAATCGTGAGAAATACCGAGCTGAATTTCTCCTTCAGCGATGTAAAGGAAGGCGAAGCGGCGCCTCCGCCGACGTGGCTTTATCTCAGAGACGGAAAAGTATCCTATGACGTGTCGATGCCTATTAGCGTTAAAGGCTGCTTAAGCGTTTTGACCCTCGACCGTTCTCCGAAAGAGGTAATGGACGAATTTCGCAAGGTATGCGAAGACGCCTTTGAGACCGTAATTGCAGATATGAACGAAAGCTTTAAAAAATTTGCAAAGGCCACCGGTAAAGACGAAGCTCGTCTCCCGTGGGAAAGCAAGGTCTCCGATTTCAGCGGGTTGTGCGCAGAAGCTGAAGGATTTTACGGAAAGGAGTTCCGCAAGGATTACGACCGTAAGATCGAAGTCTTGGGAGAGGAAATTAAGAGGGGAGCTAAAGCCTTGATAGAAGCCAACTTCGAGTTGGTAGACTTCGTATATGACTATATCCATGACTTGGCTCCGAGGGTAGTCATAGGAATGATACCCCCTTATTATCCTAATGTGTCCTGCGCCGTTACGGGTGATAAGGATGTGATGGACGGGTTCTTCGACCTGCTCGAAGGCTTCACTTGGGAAAGCTTCAGGCAGAAATATTCAAAGGAATATTTCTATACGGGAATCTGTGATTTAAGCTATTGCGGAGCGCTGAATCATGAAGAAACTGAAAAAAGCCTGAAGCGCTATATGCCTTTCTTTGGAAATATTTACAGTCTGCCCCTTAAAGAAATGGGGGAAATTTCCATGCCGTGCATAAACATCGGTCCTTGGGGCAAAGACTTTCATAAACTTACGGAGAGGGTATATAAGGAAGATTTATATGAAAGAACACCGGCGATTTTAGATTTTGCAGTTAACTCAGTTCTTGAAGATGGGGCACTGTCCCGAAAGGATGGATGAAATGAACATAGAAGAATTGATAACAGTCATAGTAAACGACTATCTTTGGGGAACGCCGTTGGTAGCATTTATCTTGCTTGCGGGAGCCTATATTACGGTGAGAACGGGATTTTTCCAGATAACAGGCTTTAAAATGTCCATGAAAAAGGCATGGGATAACTTTTTCGGTAAGGACAAAGACGACGAAAACTCGGGGGTGCTGTCGCCGATGGAAGCCATGGCGACGGCTCTGGGAACTACTATAGGAGTAGGAAACATAGGCGGCGTGGCTTCGGCGGTTGCCATAGGAGGCCCGGGAGCCGTATTCTGGATGTGGGTTTCCGGATTGTTCGGAATGGTAATCAAGAGCGCGGAGACAACTCTGGCTGTTTACTATCGCTCAAAGGACGAAAACAACGAAGCATATGGAGGGCCTAACTACTACATGAAAAAGGGTATCGGAATGGAGCTGGGCATGCATAAGCTGTTTAAGGTTTTAAGCGCCCTCTTCATTGTAGGCTTCTCCTTGAGTTACTTTATCAATATTCAGACCTATACGGTGGCCGAGGCCATGTCTTCAACCTTCGGAATAGGCATGCTGACAAGCGCGGTAGTATTTACAGTGCTGCTTTACGTGATGATAAGCGGCGGCCTTAAAAGCGTAGGAAGATGGGCGACCTTGCTTGTTCCGTTCATGTGCTTGTTTTACATAATAGGTGGGCTTGTAGTAATTGGGAAGAATATAGACGCGATTCCAAGCGTATTCGGCATGATATTCTCCGATGCATTTACAGGTACCGCAGCGGTAGGCGGTTTCGCAGGAGCAGGCTTTAAACTGGCTATCAAGACCGGAATGTCGCGTGCCGTTTTCAGTAACGAGGCGGGCTGGGGAACCGCTCCGATGATACACGCTTCGGCAAAGGTGGATCATCCTGTAAAACAGGGTATGCTGGGGATATTTGAGGTATTTACAGATACCTTCGTAGTATGCACCATGACGGCTCTCGTGGTACTCTGTACAGGTCAGTGGGATACAGGATTGGAGGGCGCTACCCTCACTTTATCGGCGTTTGAAATGGGAATGGGCAGCTTCGGCAGAATAGTCCTGGCCGTAGGCGTGTTCCTGTTCGGCATTACCACCTCCAGCGGTCTTTACGCTCAGATAGAAGTGGTTCTCAGGTATGTAGTAGGGGATTCTAAAATAAAGAAGGCGGCTCTTGCGTTTTATAAGTGGACTTATCCGATTCCGTCCCTGTTGCTGGTAGTCATTTCCGTAGTAAACGAGTTCGAGGGGACGACAGTTTGGCTCATATCGGACGCAGGAGTGGCTCTGCCAATCTTCATAAATATATTAGCTCTGTTTATTCTGGCTCCTAAATTCGCGGCTCTGCTCAAGGATTACAATGCGAGATATCTCGGTAAGGGAGAAGTGGATAAGGACTTTAAAGTCTTCTACGATTCGGAATAGACGGCAAAAGGGGGAGTATGAAAACTTTTCCGTAAA
>CAYTYN010000034.1:0-15274 GCA_964442135.1 uncultured Oscillospiraceae bacterium | reverse complement strand
AATATCGTTCTTCATATGAAAACTTCTCTATAAACTTTAACATCAAAGAATTTTGTTCCGGGCTTTTCCCTTCATTATATGGATAGCCGGTTTCCAGATACTGATTATGTCTGCAGAAAATCCGTTCTTTCTTAAAAAGTTCCCAATCAAAGCGTTTCATTTCTTCAATCGAGCTCCTATCCATTCCGGCTGTTTCATATTCTTTCTCCAGCACTTCCCATTTTCTAATATATTTTTTCTTCTCACATGGTGCTCCGTTCCGAGCCTCCCAACATAAGTGAACTGAAAAAGGCAACAAAAAAACCTGACAAAACATATCCTGAATCAGGATCACTTATGTTTTGCCAGGCTCTTAATGATTCTTTGTCAAGTACAGACCATTCACAAACTCTCGGATAGCAGTGCCGGCCTTAAGGGTTCCTGCCCAGTTCACCGATACTTCTGTTATCCTCATTATTCAGTTTTACTTTTCATTTTCTTTTCCTTTGTATTCAGCGACCGTTTCACAAACACTCAGTGTACAGTCAACATGTTTGATATTTATGTCTACTTGCTGGATAATGTGATGGGATTGCGAGGATATGAGCGAGTATCAGACGGGGTGAGTGCAAAGCTTGTAAGCCTTGCACAAGAAATATTTCTTTCATTAGAAGTTATAAATATTCGCATCTTTTTCGTAAACATCATCTTTACCTCCTTTTCTTAATCATAAAACAAAGTGATAATTTGCGTTAACATGCGATTTTACCATTTTTAAAACATCCAGATACGAAAAACTATGATACTAAATGAATTTATATATTATTTGGGGATGGATTTCAGGCGTTTTGGGAAAATCATGCTAACCCAAAAAGAAACGCTACGCAAACTTTTCCTTATCTTTCGAAAAAACGAAGTGAAGTTTAAAAACGCATTTGGGACAGCATTTTGTCCCAACCGTTGTCCTGTCCCAAAAAATTCCCAAATCGCCCCGTTATTTATGCTAAAATATGATAGCCTGAGGGATTTCTTCCAAATACAAAAAACCCTTGAAAAGTCAGGATTAGCCTTCGTTTTTCAAGGGTTCTGGTCTTTCGTCTATTTAATCGTCTGTTTCGCTACTTCTTAGCCGCAGCTGCCTGCTGAGCCGCTACCTCTGCCGCAAAGTCTTCTTCCTTCTTTTCGATTCCCTCGCCGACCTCATATCTTACCATCTCCACAACCTCCATGGACTTTCCAAGCTTCTTAGCTTCCTCTTCCACGTACTGTGCTACGGTAATGTCTCCGTTCTTAACGAACTTCTGGTCAACCAGGCAAACCTCTTTCAGAATAGCCTTTATCTTTCCGGGGATGATCTTATCGAGAAGCTCAGGCTTCTTTCCCTCGTTTAATAACTGCTGTCTTGCGATCTCAGTCTCCGATTCGAGCCAGTCCTTATCCACCTGTGATTGGTTTACGAACTTAGGACTCATGGACGCAACCTGCATGGCTACATCCTTGCCTACGGTCTCTATCTCAGCTGAAGAAGCGTCAGTCTTAATGCCTACCACGACGCCGATCTTTCCGCCTCCGTGGATGTATCCGGTGTATACCACACCTTCAGTTGCCATTCTCTCGAACCTTCTGATGTTCATGTTCTCGCCGATCTTGGAGATTTTGGCGGTAAGAGCGTCCTGCACAGTTCCTTCCTCGCCGTAAGGAAGAGCCATGAAGCTTTCCATGGAAGGATCCTCCTGCTCAAGTACCTTAGCTCCAAGGTTTTCAACGAATTCAACGAACTCCGGATTCTTGGCCACAAAGTCTGTCTCCGAGTTAACCTCGATCACCGCGGCGATCTTACGGTCTTCCGAAAAGGCTGTTCTTACGAGACCTTCTGCCGCAATCCTTCCGGCCTTCTTGGCGGCCTTGGAAAGTCCCTTCTCTCTCAGAACCTCCACAGCCTTATCTATATCTCCGTCTGTCTCTACCAGCGCTTTCTTGCAGTCCATCATGCCGGCGCCGGTCATCTCTCTCAGTTCCTTAACTAATGATGCTGTTACAGCCATTTTACTCCCTCCTTGAAAACTACTCAGCTTCGGTTTCAGCCTCTTCCTCAGCGGATTTCGGTTCCTCTTCAACCGCCGGTGTTTCCGTTTCACCTTCATCAAAGCTCTCGCCCTGGTTGGCTTCGATCACCGCATCCGCCATCTTTCCCGCGATAAGCTTTACCGCTCTGATTGCGTCGTCGTTAGCAGGAATGATGTAATCAACATCATCAGGGTCACAGTTGGTGTCTACGATTCCTACAATAGGAATACCGAGGATTCTGGCTTCCTTAACAGCGATTCTCTCCTTCTTAGGGTCAACGATGAAGATAGCTCCGGGCATTCCCTTCATATCCTTAATGCCGCCCAAATTCTTTTCCAGCTTGTCTCTTTCAGCCTTAAGTCCGAGAACTTCCTTCTTGGAAAGCTTATCAAAGGTGCCGTCCTCTTCCATGGTGTTTATGTCGTTCAATCTCTTGATTCTGCCGCTTATGGTCTTATAGTTGGTGAGCATGCCGCCGAGCCATCTCTCGCTTACGTAGTACTGTCCGCATCTGTTGGCCTCGTCCCTTATAGCGTTCTGAGCCTGCTTCTTGGTTCCTACGAAGAGAATAGGCTTGCCGGAAGCCGCCACTTCCTTCATGAAGTCATAAGCCTCATCGATCCTCTTCACCGTCTTCTGAAGGTCGATGATGTAGATTCCGTTTCTCTCTGTGAAGATATAAGGAGCCATCTTAGGGTTCCATCTTCTGGTCTGGTGTCCGAAATGAACACCTGCTTCTAAGAGCTGTTTCATTGAAATTACTGCCATTTTACTTTTCCTCCCGGTTTTTTCTTCCATCCGGCTGTCCTCGGCTTAAAACCTCTCCGTCCTCCGACAAAAGGGGCAACCCTGGCCGAACACCGGATGTGCATAGTTCATACGGCTCAAAGCGAGCCGTTGATAATTATAAGACAAAACCCTTGCCATTGCAAGGGTTTTTCTCCTATCAACTGCATTTCTTTCTTCGATTATTATCTATTCTTAGGCCTGTAACTCAGAGCGAATATCACGCCTATTATTACTGCCGCGAAGAGAACGAATCTCACTAATGGTAACGCCGTATGCAACATATCTTTCACCCCTTTAATCAATACCCATGTTCTATCTGTTGTATTAACAATATCTTATGTATACCCGCCTGTCAATATATTTAACATAAAATTAAGAATTCTTAAGAAACTATCCTTGTCGTAAGTCTTACGGGTGAATATGTGCAAAAAAACGCGCAGAAAGCCTTGACTCTCTGCGTCTTTTGAAAATCATCTGAAATTCTTCGGCTCGATAAATCGTTCGGCCTGCTACTCTGCCGCTTCCTCTGCCTCAGGGGCTTTCGCCTCTTCCTCAGATGAGGGAACTTCCACCTCAGCCGCAACTTCTTCAGCCTCCGGAGTTACCTCCTCGGTCACCGCTTCTTCAGCTTCCGAAGCTTCCGCCTCAGCTGCCTCCTCCACGGCTTCGAGGACTTCAGCAGCGTCCGCAGCTTCATTGATGCTCAGGGAGATGCGTTTTCTCTCTGTATCGATCTCCAATATCTTGGCCTTTACCTCCTGGCCTATGGAGAGCTCGTCAGCGATATTGGCAACCCTCTTGCGAGCGACTTCGGAGATGTGCACCAGTCCGTCCAGACCCGGTTCCAGCTCGACGAATGCTCCGTATTCCTTTAACTGAACCACCTTTCCTGTAACCGTCTGTCCCACCTGGTAGTTCTCTCCGATCACTGACCAAGGCTCAGGCGTAGTCTGCTTAAGGCCTAATGATATCTTTCCCTTCTCCTCGTTCATGGAAAGGATCTTAACGTTGATCTTCCGGCCGATCTCCAAAGCTTCCTGAGGATGTCTCAGCTTACCCCATGAGATCTCAGAGATGTGAAGAAGTCCGTCTATTCCGCCTATATCCACGAAAGCACCGTAATCGGTAAATCTCATTACGGTTCCTTCAACGATATCTCCTACGTTGAGATGAGCCCAGATTTCGGCGATCTGCTTCTGCTTTATCTCGTTGATGACGGCCTTATGAGAGAATACAACTCTGTTTCTCCTCTGGTCTATTCTGGTCACCTTAACGTCCAGAACCTGTCCGATAAACTCGTCGGCGTTTTCCACATATCTGTCGGAAAGCTGGGATAGAGGCATGAAACCGGACACTTCCTTGTAAGCGGCAATCACTCCTCCGTTAACAGGCCTGATAACCTTCACGCTGATAGTTGACTTATTTTCCAGAGCATCGCTGATCTCGTTCCAATGCTCATTTATCTCAAGTTTCTTCTTGGATAGGAGTATTCCTCCGTCCCCATCGTCTGTCTTGACAACCTTCGCTTGGATCTCGTCGCCTTCTCTAAATAAATCCGTCAGTTTCTGTCCTTCCTCTAAAGTAACTTCTGTGGCAGGAAGAATTCCGTCTTTCTTACATCCAAGGTTTATGATAATCTCCTTATCATTTACCTGGTGCACTTTACCGTCTACGATCTCTCCGGTACGAGGTAGCCTTAAAGACGCATCGATTTCGTCCATGAAATCTTCCATTGATAATTTCTCATTAGTGATAGATTCACTCATTTTAGCAATAACCTCCTTAATTACGCATTCAGGCGTCGAGGCACCCGCTGCCACTCCTATTTTATTATATTTTTGGATTCCTTTCAATGGTAAATCTCCGACATTTTCAACAAAAAACGTACTTTTACAGCGTTTCTTCGAAATATCAAAAAGTTTACACGTATTAGAACTTTTTCTATCGCCTATAATTATCATTACGTCAGACATTTTTGCCAGTTCCTCGCAGCTTTTCTGTCTTTCGGAGGTCGCATTGCATATAGTGTTCTTTATTTCCGGATTTGAACCGCCTCTTACCAGAACGTCTGTCACCTCATCCAGCAATTCGCGTCTGATCGTCGTCTGGCAAACTATGAAATAATTGTCCGGCGGAAGCTTTTCCGCTTCTTTTCCGCTTCCGACGATCAGTGCGGAGTTATCGCACCATCCGTTTATCCCGATGACCTCAGGATGGTTTCTGTCTCCTACTATGATTATGGAGCGGCCTCCTTCGAAGGCCTCCTCCACCAGCTTATGGATCTTCTCTACAAAGGGACATGTAGCGTCTACGGTCACCACTCCCGCTTCTGAAAGTCTCCTGTAGAAGTCCTTCGTTTCCCCGTGGGACCTGATGATCCCTATATCTCCTGCCTTCATGTCCTCAAGACATGAAGCTATTTCTACCCCTCTCCTCTTCAGGCTGTCGGTAACCAAGCTGTTATGTATGAGAGGTCCGCAGGTATATATGCGTTTATCAGTTCCCGCATATTTTTCTATCTGCTCCTCCGTCTTTTCTATAGCCCTTCTAACTCCGAAGCAGAAGCCTGAGTTTTCAGCCCTTATTATTTCCATGAAAAGAATTCCTCCATCACAAAGATCCGCCGTGTCGCGGCACTTAAAAACCGGGACTGGCGATATACCGTCCTTCAAAGTATATCAGAATCCCGGCTCATTTTAAAGTGCGTACATTTTCCTCTTGAACAGCTCCAGCCTGCGAAGCATTATCTTACCGCCCCTAACTCTCAGCGCTTCGTACATCTCTTTCCCGTATTGAGGATATTCTCTGAGAAGATCATCCAGAAGGTACCCGGCTACGTGTTTCAGAGGACTTTCTTCGTCCGTACAGGTCAGTGCAGGTTCATACACCATCCTCAGCCTTACCCGTTCTCCTTTTCTCCTGACAAAAACCGTATTTTCATCTATGCGATAATCCTTCGGACACATATAGTGGTTCTGTGCCCTGTCTATCTCAACGGCCAGTGCGCAGAGAATGGCGGCGGCGTCATAAAGGCCTTCCGTCTCCACCTCCCTAAGGGGCAGAAAGCCGTCTGTGTGAAAGCAAAATACGGTTTTTTCTTCCCTTCCTTCCCCCGGCGCCCCCGTCTCTCTTACCGTCGACGCCGGAAAGAACATGGGACAGCTGCCAAAGCTCAGTATCCTCTTCACATACTCCTTCGTTTCATCGCCCAGCTTTACCTGGTATCCGCCTTCCATTCCTGCCTCTCATCCTCCGCATTTCAAACACGGTGTATATCCTCTTTCTTCCGCTTCTTCCTTATCGATTTCTATGAAGTACTTATCCACAGTGTTGCAGCTTCCGGTGTGATAAGCTTCCCCTGCCCTTCTGAAGAGAAAAACCGTAGTCCCTATGGATTTTTCTCCCGATCCGCACAGTTCGCAGGACCTGTACTCCCTGCGGACGTCTTGGGACAGAGAAGTCATCTCAAAGGCAGGATTAAGCACGGAACATTCACTGTCATGGTATCTTTCTCCCCGGTTGGGAAATATATATACCGGTTCCGAATCATCGTCCCTCTCCATTTCATCTCTGCCCATGGGGACGTTCTCTCTGACGCTTCCCGTAAAAGCTCTGCACTTTAACTTCCCTCGGAACACTATATCTTCTCCCATGGCAAGGGGATCGTTATATGCCAGTGCAGCCTCAAAGTCTACAGATATGACGTCCTCCACGGTGAAGCTTTGACTTCCTGTACTGACCCTGTCGCTGTAGCAGTACCTCAGTCCTTCCAGATAGAAGCTGTCCTCCTCCTTCAAAGCCCTCTCCGCACCGTCGTTGATCTTTGCCTCGCATCTCGTGTAGCTCTTAAGGAAGTGAGCTTGGATGTTTTCCTTGGCCATCTCGTCGCATATGGTAAATACCAATCGTTCACACCTGGCTATTCTCGGTACTGCGGATATCATTAGCAGCACAGCTATGATGAATATGGGGAGTATTATGACAGCTTCCGTTATATAGCTGCCTTTTTTCGAGGTCATCACCTTCATATTCCTACCCTTCGTCAGTATTCACCGAAATAATCCAGCCTCCTGCCGTTGACAAGGAGACTGCACCGGAGGCCTCCGTTGTATGTCTTCAACAGAAAGTCGTCGTAGTACAGAAGACGCATGTTTATCTGGATGAGATCCATCATCCTGAGAAGCCTCACTTCCTCATCCATGGCGAATATCATCACGTTCAGATAATCCTCGTAGGTGTCTCCTCTGGTGTTCCCCTTGTCGATCATGCCCTCCGACCGGTTCTCCAGTATGGCCGTAAGCTCGATGGCCCAAGAGCTGTCGTCCTTCGTCAACGGTACTTTCTTTCCCGCCATGAGGAGGCGGTAATCATTGACGCTTTCCGCAAAAGCCCAAGCAGCGATTATTCCCTGCTTCACTATGATCGCTCCGGGACCCGGGGCAATGGCTGTCGCCGCCGCGGTCACTGCGGCGCTCTTTTCCGGATCTGAGTTGAGATATATTATGTTCAGTATTTCCCGTATTCCTATTATCCTGTTGCGCACACCGTTTAGGTTCTCCTTATCGCTTAGGCCGGCGCAGATCAGATATTCCATTTCATTTTCAAAGAATGTAGTCCCCAGTCCTTTTCCGTCCGTTCCGTTCTTAAAATAAGCGTTAATGTACCTGTTCTGAATATAGCTGTCCGTTCCCTTTTCAAAGAGTTCGGAAGCCGACATCCTTCCCCTCAGCAGGGATGCGATGGCGGAGGCCGTTACAGCCTTATCATTGCCTGATGAGGGCAGATAATCAGCTACCTTGCCGTTTCTCAGAACACTATCTCCTGACGGCTCCGTATCTTCAACTGAATCTCCCCCATCTGATCCCCCTGCCGTGAAACCCTCCGTCATCGCTTGGATTCCCGCCTTCCTTATCTGCTTTCCGAAAACGTCTGTATCCGTTAAGGCGAAATCCGAAAGATCGACACTGAATCCCTCAGAGCTTATATACTTCTTATCCTGAAACGAGTATTTCATATAGTGATCCAGTTTGGCCTCTACGTCGTTCTGTAAGCCGTAAAATCCAAAGATTCCGTACCGCTCATACAGATTCACATCGTATTCTGCCAATATGGAGTTGACCCACAGGTTTCCCAGAGATTTAGCTGCGCTGACCGCCGCTCTGTCCTTAGACGCTTCCATAAAGGCGATGAGCAATATGAGTAAGCCTGAGAAGAAAATGGCGGCAAACACCGTTACGGAGCCCTTCTTATCAGCCCTCAACTATCTCACCCAGCCTTATTATGTCTCCCTCATTTATGACAGCGATGCTTTCCTCGTAATCCGATCTCAGGAATATTCCGGCCAATCCACCTATATGTGACGAGGTTTCTCTATTGTTGGTTCTGGTTTCATATACCGAGACTTCTTCCCTCATAGCACTTTCGATCAACTCACTGTGAACGCCGCACTGAACATCCAATCTGGCGTAAAAGTATATCATGAGCATAATGAGGCTGAGTATGATGAGTATGAATACGGGAAGGACTATTGCCGCTTCTACCGTCTCGTTTCCTTTCCTGTTCATATCGTCAGCTGTTCAGATCCGCGAAGGTGTTATTCACGAACTCGGTTATCTGTGTCCTGAATATTATACCGAGAGCCACCGCAAGAGCTATCAATATGGCTACCTGCACCATCTCCATGCCACGCTTGTTCCTAAGCATCTTCTCCTACCTTTCTCCCCGCTCCGGTCATTATCCTCTACATCTGCATAATAGCCGGAGCCGCTGTGACTCCTATAAGAGCCAAGAGAAGCAGCGCCAGGGGGCCGGAAAGCTTAGTCTCCGCAATCTTTCCCTTTTCCTCCGCCGCCTTTTTTCTTCTGCTCCACAGCAGATTCCCCTCATCTGCCAGCTTTTCCGACAGATCGTTGCCCTTATAGTGAGCCGTAACAATAATTTCCTTTATCCTTGTAAACTCCCTCACCCCGATCTCAGGAGAAAGCGCGTCCATGACCCTTGCGGCGGAAACGTTGGACTCAATGGACCTTCGCCTCATCTCCACCACCATATCCTCGAAGTAATTCCTGTCCCTCTTAGCCTCATATCCTTCGGCTACTCTGGCAAAGGCCTCCTCGAATATGAGCCCGCTCCCCAGCAGGAGCAGTATCTGGGAATTGAACGAGGGCAAAGCTCTCAGGACGCTGTCCTTTTTCTCCCGCGCCCTTTTGGCGTCTTTCTCCTTTTCCCCTTTGTAGAAAAAACAGAGCAGAGCCGGCAGCATCAGGAAAACCATATACTTCTCCCGGCTGTCCGATTTTTCCCAGAGGATGATGGTACCGTCCTCTGTAATCGTAGGAAGCTCTATTCTGCCGTCATCGCTCCTTTCCACCTGCCTTACAGCTTCGTCGATGGATCTTAGTATGGAATCTTCTGTATCCGATACCTCTTCTTCTGCTTCGGATTCCTCCCTATTATCATCACCTCCTACGGAAACCACCTTGTTTCTGCTTACGGAAACGCCGTCCCTGAACCCGGTCACTCTCATTGCCGCAGAAACGGATCTGCCGTCTGCCGCCCTAAGTGCCGCAACGCCTCCACCCTCATCTTCTATATATATGCTGTTTTCCCCTGCCTCCGCCATACAAAGAACGATAAACAGCAGGCAGGTAACGATGAGACAAATTACCACCGTCCTTCTGTTCTCCCTTATGTATTTCCCCACCGTTATTTCCCTAGACTTCAATGGACGTTATCCTTTCTATCATTCTGTAGGCTATGGCCATCACTGCCAGAACCATGGTCATGACAATTCTTCCGGCCATAGTCTCATAGAGGGGAGCTATATATTGGGGCGATACGATGCTGAGAAAGACCAGCAGTATTACCGGTATTGCCGTAATCAGCTTTCCCTCCAGTTTTTTCTGAGCGGACATGGTTCTTATATCGTTTTCGATGTCTATCTTATCTGTTATGACCGACGCCGCTCGATCTGCAGCTCTTATGAGATCCCCTCCCGTGTCCCTGCAAGCTCGGAATACCTGAGTAAACTCTTCTATTTCCGCGACGCCGCTATGAAAGGCGAACTCCTCCCATACGATTATATCTGAATCTCCTGTGTCCCTGATACGCCGCAGCATATATTCGAGTCTGTCAGATAACAGGCTGCCCTCTCCGTATATACTCCTCAGGGAATCGACGGCCTCCTCCATAGCTTCCGTCATGTGCCTCCCTGAAGAAAATGACGCCGAAAAGCTATAGAGCATGTCCCTGAACTGGTTCCTCATCTCCTTTCTCCGTCTATCCTCCACCCAGGCGTCGTATCGGGTCTTGGTCGCCGGGTATAAAGGTACCGCGGCAAAGGCGAAAATCCATTTCCTGTAAAAAATCATACCGGCGGCGAGGGTTATACCCGTCACCAAGGCCAGATATCTGTAATCCACACCTTTTAACCGGCCGACTATTCTGTTCATCCCGACACGCCTCCCAGCTTTAGCTTTATGTTTCTCTTTATGCGGTTTCCCGTCCGAATCAGATTAAGATCGTCTCCGGGCAGAAAGAGAGGATTGAGAAGGTAGTCGTCTCCGTCAAAGCCTGTTATCTCCTGAACCTCTATGACCCGCCGTCTTCCATCCGACGTCCTCGCCAGGTGAACCATGATATCCAGAGCTTCTACGATCTGAGCCCTTATGGCGTCCATGGGCAGCTGACCCGACATGAGATACATAGCTTCCAGCCTTCTGAGCATACCTCGGACGGAATTTCCGTGACCGGTGGACATGCCGCAGTGACCGGTATTCAGCGCCTGAAGCATGTCAGCTACCTCTCTTCCTCTCACTTCACCTATTATGATCATGTCAGGGCGCATCCTTAAGCTGGTCTTTATCAGCATATCCATAGACACCATGCCTTTTCCTACAGAATTGGCGTTGTGACATTCCATCCGCACCAGGTTCTCCACTCCGGACATCTGCAACTCTGCCGAATCCTCTATGACTATCACCCTCTTTTCAGCCGGAATGAAATCGGACAAGGCGTTTAGAAAGGTCGTCTTTCCGGAAGAGGTTCCTCCGCTGATGAAGATATTGTATCCGGTCTCCACCAGAGATCTGAGCAGTTCTGCACACTCCTCCGTCACCGCACCCCGAGAGATGAGCTTTCCCATGGTCATCTTATTCCTGCTGAATTTACGTATGGTGAGAATCGGTCCTCCTATGGCTATATTCTTATATACAGCGTTCACCCTGGATCCGTCCTCCAGACGCGCGTCCAGTATAGGGTTAAGCTCATTGATCTCACGGCGCACCCCCGCGGCTATGTTTCGTATGACATCCTCCAGCTCTGTTACGGATGAAAACATAGTCTCCACCTGCTGAATCCTTCCGTTTTTCTCTATGAACACTTTATCAGGGCCGTTTACCATTATCTCGTTAATATCCTTGTCCCCGGCGATAAAGTGGAGGGCTCCCAGCCTGCTCCTTATTCTTCCGAATATGCGTCTGTACACATCTATGTATTCCTCGCTGGTAAGCTCCGGCATAAAGCGGAACATGGCCTCCTCTATGGCGTTCCCCACGTCCTCATCTGAAGCATCGTCTAATTCCAATATTGCACGCCTCGCCTCCTCCTCCGCCTGTTTCAATCCTTCCATCCTGTCTGTCTCCCCTCCTCGATCAGCTTTACCACCGCCCCCGCTTCGGTGCCGAAGCCTGTATCCACGCTTTCTTCCGTCAGCCTGCCATAATCCGATACGTATACGGTCCCATCTCTCTCATCAGACCATTGACCCTTCCATCTGTTCAGTATTCTTATATACATAGAGTCTCTTATCTCTGCCCTGCCCGAGATATCATCGAAGAAGAAATCTTCCTCCTCGCAGGATATTTCCACTACAGCAGCGGACATCTTTAAGATATCCATGCTGTTTTTATCCAGCCTGGTTCCCACATCGACGATGATGTACGAGGCGCCCCACTCGTCTCCGGCCTTCCTTCCTATGATCTTTAGGAAATCCGCCGTAAGGGATGAGTATCTCGTATTAAAGCCTCCCGTCTTCAATAGACCCCATCCCCGTTCCTCCTCAATAAAAGGCTCCAAGCTGAATTCCCTGCCGCCGGCCATATAGTAGAGAAGCCTGTTAAGTTCAGGGCTCACGCCCCCGGTTACGGCGTCTTCACCGGCTTTCCTCCCGAAGGGGCCGTAATTTATGTAAAGAGCCTTTTCACCGTACATCACCGGTATGAGAGACGATATGGCAAGAGCTATGGATGACGCTCCTGCGCCTCCCCTCTGTGATATGACTGAAACGATCTCCGGCATTTCATCCTCTTCCCCCAGTCTTATCCTCTCCCCCGAGGCATCTCCTGCCAAAATGGCCAGCCTGGCCGCGGTTTCCCGGGCGCCTTCGTAGGCGTATATAAGGGTTTCATCCCCTTCCTCCTCGTCGCGGCAAAGGGGCCTGTACACTACCCGCACCGGTATCATACCTTTCGGGCTTTTTCCCGATTCCATGTACGGCTTCGTCTCTTCATCGAACAGGAATATACCTGCATGTCTACCGTCTCCCGAGGTATCCGCTCCCCTGCAGGAATCCCTGCATATCCTTACGTCCAGATCCCTGCTCACCGCTGCCAGCCTCTCACAGAAGATCCTTTCGAACTCCCCATCTTTGAGTTTAACAAATATTAATATTTTATACATTTTCTTCCATTCCCTTTGTGGGTCTATATTACATCACATCGCGCCCTGCGTCAACACTTTTTTGTAAAATATGTAATATATTTACATTAAGTCTTTATTTTTCTAATATCCCCATCTAAAGAATTTGACAAAGAGAGACCCTGGTTATAGAATATATTTATTGTGATTTTATCTGGCTTGATCTTATTATGCCTGAGTGAAACGAAAGGAATTGATATAGATATGAAGAGAGTATTTTCCGGCGTCCAGCCTACCGGAAACATTCATCTGGGGAATTATCTGGGCGCTCTTAAGCAGTTTGTCGAGCTTCAGAACGATCATGAGTGTGTGTACTGTATTGTCGATCTTCACGCCATCACCGTTCTTCAGGACCCTAAGGCTCTCAGGGAGCACATCTTAGATGTCGCAGCTCTCTATCTTGCCGTGGGTATTGACCCGAAGAAATCCATAGTATTTGTCCAGTCTGACGTTCCGGGACATGTGGAGCTTTCCTGGGTTCTCACCTGCTGTTCCTATACCGGAGAGCTGTTCAGGATGACTCAATTCAAGGCTAAGAGCCATAACAGGGAGTCTGCCCCTGCCGGACTTCTCACTTATCCCCTGCTCATGGCCGCGGACATCCTTCTCTACGATACCGATATCGTACCTGTAGGTAACGATCAGAAGCAGCACATCGAACTGACCAGAGATTTGGCCACGAGAGTCAACAACACCAAGAAGAAAACCTTTGTCGTTCCGGAGGGAAGATACATGAAGGAAGGGGCCCGTATAATGGCCCTCGACGATCCAACCCAGAAGATGAGCAAGTCCGCCGAAAACATACACAGCAGGATTTCCCTTCTGGATGAGCCTTCCAAGATAAAGAAATCCATAATGAAAGCCACCACAGATTCAGACGGTGTCATACTGTTCGATCCTGAAAATAAACCGGGCGTAAGCAACCTTCTGAACATATACAGCGTTCTCAGCGGAAAAGCCGTCGAAGACATAGTGAAGGACTACGACGGGAAGGGATACGGCGATCTGAAAAAGGATCTGGTGGAGATCGCTGTGGACGCTCTCGCCCCTATAAAGGCCCGTTTTGAAGAGATAAGATACTCTGATCAGCTTAAGGGCATCCTTGCCGACGGAGCTGAAAGGGCCAACGCCATCGCCGAAAGAACCATGAAGAGAGTTAAGGACAACTTCGGTCTCGGCCTTTGATCGCCCGGACAAAAGCTTTAACTCCGAGAAAGGCGGGAAAACGGCAGATCTTTTATCCATAGGTATTGTACAGTCTAACTGCCTCCTTTACCAACTCGGCTTTTTCATTCTCAAGTTTTCCCTCCAATACCTTTTCCAGCAGCTCTCTCAGGATCTTTCCCATGATCCTGCCCTGAGGCACGCCGGCTTCCATGAGATCTCGCCCGTTTACGGCAAGCCGGCTCCTTGAAATACACTGGTTCTCACCGATAATCCTCTTCGCCCTGATCTCCACCCGGTTCCAGTGCTCTCCCTCTTCGGGCGACGGCTTTCCCGTAGCCGCGCCGTCTGCCCTCTTAAGCTTTATCAGGTCGAAGAAGGGTTTCTCCCCCAGTTTGTAAAGAGCTTTCCTGACGGCTTTGTCGCTGTCATCTATCCGACGATGGTGATTCTTCACCAGAAGGATTACGGAGGATTTGAAGGCGCCGTCCGCTCTCAGCCTCTCCAGTATCTCTCCCCCTATTCTCTCGCTTTCCTCTCCGTGTCCGTAGAAATGACCCTCTCCGTCATCGCCCAAGGAGAATTTATCCGGCTTTCCTATGTCGTGAAGAAGAGCCGCCATCCTTAGGACAGGATCGGGGTCAATATTTTCAACCGCCCTTACCAGATGCTCGAAGACATCGTAAAGGTGATAGCCGCTCCTCTGATCGAACCCGTCGCACTTTCTCAGCTCCGGTATCACCTGAAAGAAAACCTCTTTATATTTTCTCAGCACCTCTCCCGCAGAAGGGCCGCACAGCAGCTTTTTAAGCTCAGCAAAAATCCTTTCTGCGCTTATATTTTTCAAAAGTCCTCCACACCTTATCATGCTGTCGGACGTTTCCTCTTCGATCTGAAATCCGTACACCGACGCGAACCTCAGTCCTCTCATTATACGAAGGCCATCCTCCCGGAAACGCTTTTCCGGATTCCCTACGGCTCTTATCAATCCCCTCCGCAGATCCTCCCGACCGCCGAACCAATCCTCTATCCGGCCGTCTCTCATGGCCATAGCGTTAATGGTAAAATCCCTTCGAGCCATATCCTCTCTCAGATCATCGGTAAACACGACCGTATCCGGATGTCTGTTATCCGTATACTCACCGTCTACCCGGTATGTGGTGATATCTACGAACCCTCTGTCTGTAAGAGCTGTTACCGTTCCGTGCTGAATTCCCGTATCCGCCACCCTTACTCCCGATTCTTCCAGAAGCTCTCTGGTCTTCTCCGGGCGAGCCGACGTCGCCACGTCGTAGTCATAAGGCTCCCGTCCCAGGAGCATATCCCTCACACATCCTCCCACCGCAAAAGCTTCAAAGCCTCCGCCGCTTAATACCTTCATGATTCTCTCCACGTCCTCCGGAACGGACAGAATCCCGTTATTTTTCTCAGAGCTTCTCATCATTCGCATTCCTCTTTTCCCGCAATCATGACCACCGGCATAGCCGTTGGTTTATTGTTTCTCGCCCTTCGTGCTCGAAACCGCCGCCAAAGCCACAGAAAAACCGCGTTGTAAAAGGATTATACAACGCGGCGTCAG
>CAYTYN010000033.1:0-15591 GCA_964442135.1 uncultured Oscillospiraceae bacterium | reverse complement strand
GGTGGTTTATTGTTTCTCGCCCTTCGTGCTCGAAACCGCCGCTAAAGCCACAATCCAAAAGCGGCAGGAGCTGCCTGCCGCTTTCTATCCGGTTTATTTCTTAAGATATTCCCTGAGTATCTCTTCTGTCAGGTCATCTCGGTCTATACGGCTGATCATCATCCTGGCGTTGTTATGGCTGGTGATGTAGGAAGGATCGCCGGAAAGAATATATCCTACCATCTGATCGATACCATTGTATCCCCTTTCCTCCAGAGCCGCGTAAACTTCCTCCAGAATCTCTCTGGTGCTCTTCTGCTGGGTCTTAGCCGCATCAAACATTATAGTCTTTCTTTCCATAATCTCGAACCTCCTTTGATATCCTGAAGGTATTATACTACTTCAGCAGGGATTCCGCAACAGCAAACGCGTCAGAAATTTTAGAAGAATCCTTCGCGCCGGCCTGAGCCATATCGGCCTTTCCGCCGCCGCCTCCTCCGCACACAGCAGCGATTTCTTTAACCATCCTTCCGGCGTGAATTCCCTTCTCCACCAAATCGTCGGTTACGGAAACGATAAAGGTCACCTTCGGCTCGTTGACGGAGGCAAAGACCATTACCACACCCTTATGCTCCTTCTTTATATCGTCTGACAGGCTTCTCAGCTCATCTGCCGCAGCTCCGTCGAATCGGGAGGCGATCAGCTTCACTCCGTTTATTTCCTTGGCCGCCTTTACAAGCTCATCTGTAGCGTTTCCCATGGCTGCCTTCTTAACGTCATCCAGTTCTTTTTTTACAGCCTTAAGCTCGGCTGCGGCGGAAGCCGCCTTTTCCGCCAGTGAAGCCGGAACTGTCTTCAGAGCCGCAGAAGCATCCCTTATAATTGCTTCTTCCTCTTCTTCCCGTCTCAAAAGTCCTATGCCGGTCACAGCCTCGATCCTTCTGACGCCGGAGGCCACCCCTGATTCTGAAACTATCTTGAAGGCTCCTATCTGGCCTGTGTTGCTTACATGGATGCCACCGCACAATTCCATGCTCACATTGCCGCAGCTGACAACCCTGACCACATCCCCGTACTTTTCTCCGAACAGAGCCGTGGCTCCCTTCTCTTTAGCCTGCTCCATAGTCATCTCAGATGCTTCAACAGGGAGGAATTTAAGGATGTTCTCGTTCACCCTGTCCTCCACCCTTCTGATCTGCTCCCTGGTCATTCCCTCGAAATGAGTGAAGTCGAAGCGGAGAGCTTCGCCGCTGACGTATGACCCGGCCTGCTGAACGTGGCTTCCCACGATCTCCCTAAGGGCTCCGTGGAGAAGATGGGTGGCGGTGTGATTCCTGGCGGAGGAATTTCTCCTCAAAACATCCACACTGCATTTGACCACGTCTCCTACATCTGCGGCACCTTTCGTCACCTCTGCTCTGTGAGCGTAAGCTCCGTGAGATTTACTCACTGAAACCACATTTGCCGAAAAGCTTCCGTCATCTGCGGTGATGATTCCTCTGTCGCATACCTGACCGCCTCCTTCGGCGTAGAAAGGAGTTCTATCCAGGTAAACTGTGACCGTCTGTCCGGCTTCAGCCTTTTCAAGGGCGCCATCGTCTGATGTGATCGCCAGGATTTTTCCATCGGCTTCAGAAGACTCATAGCCTATGAACACAGTTTCAGGCACATCCACGGCGAGTACAGCCTCCTTCCAGCCCTCTTCGTCGGCAGCCTTTCTTCCGGCTCTTGCCATCTCCTTTTGCTTTTCCATGTGGGAGGCAAAGCCTTCCCTGTCGAATCTGATTCCCTGTTCCTCCAGGATTTCCTCTGTCAGCTCAGGAGGGAAGCCGTATGTGTCGTAGAGCTTGAAAACCTTCTCTCCATCCAGGATATCCCTACCCTCATCCTTAAGCCTGCGGATGTATTCTCCTATTATGGACATCCCCTGATCGATGGTAGCGGCGAATTTATCCTCTTCCACCGAGATGATCTTTTTTATGTAGTCCTCCTTTTCGGCTATTACAGGGTATGCCTCTCCCGACATTTCCACTACCCGATCGGCAAGATCCGGCAGAAAGCTTTCCCTTGTGCCTATAAGCCTTCCGTGGCGGGCAGCTCTTCTGATTAGACGGCGGAGCACATATCCCCTCCCCTCATTGGAAGGAATGATGCCGTCGCCTATCATGAATACTACTGATCTTATGTGATCGGTGATTATGCGGACCGAAACGTCTGTAGGGAGGGCTCCGTCGCCGTAATCTATGGCTGCCATTTCAGTTACGCCTTCCCTGATATACTTTATGGTATCGATATCGAATATGGAATCGACGCCCTGGCAGATGCATGCGATCCTCTCCAGTCCCATACCTGTATCTATATTAGGATAGGCAAGATCTGTATAGGATCCGTCCTCCTCCCTGGAAAACTGAGTGAAAACGTGATTCCAAAATTCAATATATCTGTCGCATTCGCATCCCGGCTTGCAGTCCGGCTTTCCGCAGCCGAATTCCTCTCCCCTGTCGTAATATATCTCGGAACAAGGCCCGCATGGTCCCAGGCCTATTTCCCAGAAGTTGTCTTCCTTGCCCAGCTTTACTATCCTTTCCTCAGGCAGACCCAGTTTTTTCCATATGTCATAGGCCTGTTCATCGTCCTCATACACCGAAGCCCACAGCCTGTCCACAGGCAGCTTGAGACACTCCGTTATGAATTCCCATCCCCAGGCCAGAGACTCCTCCTTGAAATAATCGCCGAAGGAGAAGCTTCCCAGCATCTCGAAGAAGGTACCGTGGCGAGACGTCCTTCCTACATTTTCTATGTCACCGGTACGGATACATTTCTGACATGTGGTCATCCTCTTAGCCGGCGGAGTCTCGAGACCGGCGAAATACGGCTTGAGAGGAGCCATACCGGAGTTTATGAGAAGGAGCGATCTGTCATTATGAGGTATTAGGGATGCGCTCTTTGCAGGATAGTGTCCCTTGCTCACATAAAACTCCCTGAACATCCTTCTTATATGGTTGAGTCCGAGCTTTTCCATTACATTTCCTCCTGGTTCTTTATTGAAAAGCGCCCATTACCTTCTTCACGGCCAGAGCCGCCGGAGAAGACGGGCTTTTTACGAAAAGATATATCTTTATAAGGGGTTCGGTTCCGGACGGTCTGACTATGACCTGCTCCCCGGTGTCGAAGGTGATCTCGATAACGTCGGATTTCGGAAGTCCCGTATCGTCCTTTAGATAGTCGATCCTTGCGGTTACGGCGACTTCGTCGAAATCCATGTGGTCTCCTCTGAAGTATTCCATGATCTGATGCCGTTTTTCCTCCCCCTCCAGTCCATCAAAAGGGTAGCCGGTGCTTCTGTCGAAACAAGGGCCGTATTCACCGTAGATCTCCATAAGCCTGTCCATGAGATCCTTTCCCTCTTCCTTATAATACGCCGCCATCTCGGCGATGAGAAGGGCCGAGCTGATGCCGTCCTTATCCCTTATGAACGGCGAGGCAAGGAATCCGCAGCTCTCTTCAAAGCCGAAATAATACGGCGACGAATCATCACTCAAGTCCTTTTCCGAAATGATCTCACCTATGTATTTAAATCCGGTCAACGTCCTGATGACCTTCAATCCGTTTCTTTCTGCGATCTTATCCACCAAAGGGGTGGAAACTATGCTTCGGACGATGAAGGCTCCCGGCTGTATCTTCTTAAACTTTGTAAGGTAATCCAGCATGAGAATCCCCATCTGATTTCCGCTTATAAGGGTTTTAGTCCCTTCGTGGATGATTGCGACTCCTACTCTGTCAGCGTCGGGATCAGTGGCGATTATAATATCGCCGTCGACTTCGTCTAACACCTTGAAGGCCTCGTTATATGCGCTTATCTTTTCCGGGTTAGGCACGGAGCAGGTGATAAACCGGCTGTCAGGCTCCTTCTGCGACGGAACCTGATATACCTGCTTGAATCCGGAGCGCCTGAGCAGGTCTGTGACGTAAGGCCCTCCGCTTCCGTTCAGAGGAGTATATACCACCTTGAGCCTGCCGTTTACTTCGATATTCTCGTTATTATACGGCATTTCCGCCAGTATTCTCTCCTTGAAAAGCTCTCCCATCCTTTCATCGAGAATCTCTATGTTTTCCTCCGAGAGAGGAATCTTGTCAAAGTAATCTACAGACTCTATCCTTCGCTGAATATCCCCGCAGGTCTTTCCTGTAACCTGATATCCTTCCCCGTTGTATACCTTGTATCCGTTGAAAATCCTCGGATTGTGGCTGGCGGTAATCATTATCCCACCGTCGCACCTAAGGCGCCTTACGGCAAAGGAAAGGACTGAGACAGGAGTGAGGACAGGAAATATGTATACCTTGATTCCGGCGGCAGAAAGAACCTTTGCTGCTATCCCTGCGAATTCCTCAGACTTTTCCCTGTTATCGTAGGAAATGACAACCCGAGGAGAGCCTGTGGATGACAAAAGGTATTCTGCCAGTCCCATAGTGGCTCTCTTTATTACATAGGCGTTCATTCTGTTAGTACCCGGCCCTAATATTCCCCGTATTCCGGAGGTGCCGAAGGTTAGGGACTTATAGAAGCTTTCCGTCAGCTCCTCAGGCTCATCTGAAAGGGCAATGAGACTGTGGTGAAAGGCCTCGTCACCGGCAGTATTTCTCAGCCATCTTTCGTATTCAGATACTGATTTTTCATGGAGTTCAACATTTTTCATAGCTTCAAGTATACCATATATCCCCTTGAGATTAAACATTAAAAATGGAAGCAACACCTTGTATCGCCTCCACCAATGCACATCTGAATTTACTCTATTATCCCGCCTCCGGCAAGTATATCTCCGACGTAAAAAACTATGGACTGCCCCGGGGTGACGGCTCTCTGAGGCTCCCTAAATGAAGTCACCGTCATTCCCCCTTGGAGAAGTCTTACATCAGCGTCGGCAGCCTTCGCTCCATAGCGTATCTTAGCCTTTACCTTCAGGCCGGATTCCGATTTCGCCTGCCGCAGGAATTTTTCACAGGCGAATACAGTATGAGAAGCCTTGACCCGGTCGGTGAAGAGGTCATCATTACTGCCCAGTGTCACCGTTTTTTTCTCCGAATCTATCCCGACCACGAAGGCAGGCCTTCCCAGAGCTATTCCCAGACCCTTTCTCTGTCCTACGGTGTAGTTGATCACACCCTGATGCTCGCCAAGCACGTTCCCGTTTGAATCGATGAAATTCCCCTTCTCACCGGAATATCCCCTGGCCTTAAGGTAATCTCTGTAGCTGATGCCATCATCTATAAAACAGATCTCCTGGCTGTCGGGGGAATCCGCGTTAAAGACACGATTTTCCCTCACGAGACGGCGTACACGATCCTTAGAGTCTATCTGCCCCAGGGGAAGTATGAGCCTGGAAAGTACGTCCCGGCCTAAGCGGTAGAGCATGTAAGACTGATCCTTTCTAAAATCAGCGCCCTTCTCTATGACAAAGGCGTCAAGGCTGTCACTATGAACCACAGATGCGTAGTGACCTGTGGCAATGTAATAGGCCCCCTCCCTGTCAGCAGCCTCCATCAGCTTGCGGAACTTAACGGCGGGATTGCAGATCACGCATGGATTAGGAGTCCTCCCCGCCATGTACTGGCGGCAGAAATCCTCTATGACAATGCTTTCGAACTCCTCAGATACGTCTTCACATATGACGGGTATGCCCAGCTGCTCCCCCGCAGCCAGTGCGCCCCTTCTGCCTTCGTCTCCCCTTCCCGTAACGTCAAAGTGATAACCGATTACATCATATCCCCTTTCCTGAAGCAGCAAAACAGCGGCGGTGCTGTCAACACCGCCGCTAAGTCCCAGCATTACTTTATTCTTCTCCGCATGCTTCGTGTTCATGATCATCTTCATCAGCATCAGGGTCGAACCCCTCCAGACCGGCATAGGTCTTGCCGTTCTTCTTGGCGTAATCGTAAATGGCTGCCTTGATGGCGTGGTCGGCGAGAACCGAACAGTGCACCTTTATCGAAGGAAGTCCGCCTAGCTCCTCTATGATCTGCTTATTGGAGACAGCCAAAGCCTCATCGACAGTCATTCCGATTATCATCGACGTGGCCATGCTGGAGGAAGCAATGGCGCTGCCGCATCCGAACGTCTTAAACCTGGCGTCCTTTATGATTTCATCTTCCACTTTAATCTGGATCTGCATCATATCTCCGCAGACAGGGCTTCCATAGGTTCCCACTCCGTCAGGATTTTCCATTTCACCTACGTTTCTCGGATTCATGAAATGGTCCATTACAGTATCGTTATATAATCCCATATAGTCTACCATCCTTTCTCGGCGCTTACCGGAGACAGTTCTCTCAGTTTTGACACTATCTTCTTCAGATTATCTACCACATAGTCTATATCTTCCTCAGTGGTAAAATCTCCCACCGTGAACCTTACCGTTCCGTGAATCATTTCCACCGGAACGCCCAGAGCCTCGAGAACATAGGAAGGCTTAAGGGATTTGGAAGAACATGCGGATCCGGTAGAAACGCTTATGCCGCAAGCATCCAGCAGGAGCAGTATGGATTCACCTTCTATGTATTTGAAGGTTATATTGGCGTTCCCCGGATGCCTGTGCTCCATAGAACCGTTCACATAGGTATCAGGTATTTCAGAGGTTATTCTCTCTACCAGCCTGTTTCTCAGGCTTTCCGAATGGGCTATATGCCGCTTCAGTGACTCCCTCGCAAGCTCTGCGGCTTTTCCAAAGCCGATGATGCCTGCCGTATTCTCTGTTCCGGCTCGTCTTCCCATCTCCTGACCACCCCCGAATATGTGGTTAGGAAATCTGAGGCCCTTTCTTATGTAAAGGGCGCCTACGCCCTTAGGTCCGTATATCTTATGAGCCGACAGAGACATCATGTCAACCCCCATGTCGCTGACGTCGATAGGCACGTTTCCAAGCGCCTGAACTGCGTCGGTGTGGAAGATTATGCCTCGGGATTTAGCCACAGCAGCGAGCTCTTTAACAGGCTCGATGGTGCCCACCTCGTTGTTGACCAGCATTATGCTGATTAAAACAGTACCGTCCGTTATGGCCTTCTCAAGGGTTTCGGGAAGTATCCTTCCGTCTGGCTCAGGAGCCAGATAAGTAACATCATATCCGTGCTTTTCAATATATTCGCAGGTCCTTATAACCGCAGGATGCTCTATCATAGTGGTTATGATATGGTTTCCCCTATCCTTAAGCTTTTCCGCAACTCCAAATATAGCCCAGTTATCGGATTCACTGCCGCAGCCTGTGAAATATATCTCTTCAGGTTTAGCGCCTATCAGGCACGCTACCTGCCCCCTGGCTTTATCCATGCCATCCTTTGCGGTAAGGCCCGGCGTATAGAGGCTTGACGGATTTCCGAAATTTTCTGTATAGTAAGGTATCATTTCCCTGAGAACCTCTTCCTTAACCGGAGTGGTTGCGGAATAGTCCATATAAACCTTTCTCATATTCATCAACTCCTTCTATACTCTTATACCTGAGAGGGTATGAATTTAAACACGATATTGCAACATCAATCCTCTTCGATGATTATTACGTCTTCGGACAGGTCTTCCCCCGCAGACCTCTTTTCATCCTCGATGAACCGGATGTTATCCAGCTGAGTTCTCAGATTGGCTTTAAATGAATCTATATACTCTCTCCTCAGGATATGCTGCTCTTCCTTTTCCGCCTCAGTAAGTCCTTCTTCACTTTTCGCCTTACGGGCTAAGGCGTTTATCCTGTCGATTTTATCCTTAGTTACCATAAATGCTCCCTATGTTCAATCGTTTTACAGCCATGGACATTATACCATCAAACAGTGATCTTGTCCCGCATTTTCTCATATGTCTTCTCTCTTATTCCGCTGTTTTTTATATCCTCCTTCCTGCAAAAGCTTCTGTTCTCCTCTCTGTATGCGATAATGGCCTGAGCCGTGGCAGGTCCAACTCCTTTGGAAGACGATCCGGCCCCTCGGCCGTTACCCGATAAATATTTATCAGGCCTGAAAGGAGATTGTCGCTGATGAACCGGTCGAGCCCTCCGTTCCTTTGCGGACTTTCGCCACGGATTGACAGCATGTTTGTTGCACGAAGAAAGGAATCCGGCTTGTCTAAGCCAAATTCCTTTCTTCGTACTTGTGCATATGCGTATTTCTTTCGTTACTGCAAACATTTAAGCTTTTTTTACATATATTTGCAATACTTCCACGCCTTCCTCTTTAAAAAGATATACTTTGTTTCCCCGCTCAATCAGTCCTTGAATGAAAAAATCTTTTTCTAATTCGCCCTCACTTAACCTGTTGTTAGAAAAAGAAGCCAGTCCTGTGATATTCAAATCATTATCAATTATTTTTTCCAGAAAATTATCGTATAAATTTAATCTGCTCTTTTTCGTGAGGCTTATTTTTTCAATAGCCACGGCACTTCCATCTTTCATGCCTGAACGCATTTCGCTGCTAAACGAAAGGAAATGCCTAATAGACGCATCTAAATTATCGTTGGCATCCAACTTTTGAATCACAGTTAATGCCATTGGAGAGGTGTCCGATACGAAATATCCTGCCGGCTTTCCATCCTTTCTGATAGGCATAATTCGCCCATATATCTTTTCCAATGTATCCAACAAATTCTCTGAATCAAACAGTTTTCCGGTGAAAAAATGGTGATTCAAGCTTACATGGTCATAGGTATTTTTTAAACTCTTTTTTAAAATCAGCTCCTCCATCAAAGCTTTCTGCACATAAGGATTTTTGCAGACAGTTTCTTCAACCTCAAATTCATCAAATGTGGAGCATTTGTTTTCTAAAGTTTCATTTCTTAAAATCTCTACACTATCCAATCCTGTTTGTGAAAAAATTTCATTTAGTAAGGCTTCTCTCATTTTATATACCCGCATGTTCCTTCATTACTAAAAATTTACTTTATCAAAACGCCTATGAGCGCTAGGCATAGATAATATTATACCATCAAACGGTGATTTTATCCTGCATTTTCTCATACGTTTTTTCTCCTATTCCGCTGACATTCTTTATATCCTCCTTCTTGCGAAAGCTTCCGTTCTCCTCTCTGTATTCGATAATGGCCTGAGCCGTGGCAGGCCCCACCCCCGGAAGCTGATCCAGCTCCTCGGCCGTTGCCCGGTTAATGTTTATCAGCCCTGAAGACGTCACCGCCGATGAACCGGTCGAGTCCGACTCCGACCCATCATCTGTTTTTTCAGGGATAGTCAGCTTCTGTCCGTCAAAGACCTCCTCCGCCCTGTTAAAGCCGTCTATGTCTGCCTCCGAGGTCAGTCCCCCTGCCATTTCTATCACCTCAAAAACCCTGGTGCCCTCTTTGACGTCGTACACTCCCGGTTCTTTTACCGCGCCGCTGATGTCCACGTATATGACAGGGAAAGAGTCCTCAAGCTCGTCCAAGATTCCCACAGTTTCTTCAGACCCCATGGCCTCTGACAAAATCCTTAACTCTTCTTCTCCGGAAAAATTCTGAATTTCCCCCTTAAATCCAAAAAACAAAACCGCTGCGGCGATAACTGACAGCGCTGCAGCGATCTTCATTTTCTTCCTGTGATCCTCTTTAAACCGTTTAAATCTCTTATAATAATCCTTTAGGTCGTCCTGTAGTGATTTCAGTCCTGTTACGGCTCCGTTTCTCTTCATATTCTCTTCCTTTCCTTATGCCAAAATATTCCAACCTTCATCTGTGATTTTACTTTCTCCGTGAGCGAAACACAAGAGAAGGTGGAAAATTTTGGTTTTTGGATGGAAGGAGGAGTCTTTTGCCCATATTTTAAGTCCGGACAAAAGGTTAAGCCTCAAAAATCATCCTCCCACCGGTCTGAGAATATAAGTCTGTCCCTGGACACCAAAAACTGAAATCGCTTTACATCTACGCCTGAAAATCCGACCAATGCGTCTATTACCAGCTCCGGGCTTAAATTGGAAGCGCTTCCGCAGTCGGCTCGTAAGAACAGCCTGCCATCTTCCGCCGGCGCCAGATGTTGTATCTTTTCTTTAATATCCGTATCTACAAGCTTCCCGTCTTTTTTCCGGCGCTTGGAAACCATTATCTCCTCCTGATCGAGAAAATCCTCTATGAAGGCAGAAGGGCTTTTAGCGCCGTACAGAGCTTCAGGCACGATTATGGTGTACTCGGCTCCTGTTACCATGGCGGCCAAAGACTTCACTTCGTCCAGAACCGGCACGCATCTCTTTATAGCTATGCCCTCCGGCATAGCCGCCCTCACGGCGGCAGCCACCTTATCCGTATCCACAGGAGCTATAGTCTCTATCTCGATGTAGTCTGAGACAGCCTCATATCCCAGAGAAAGAGGCTGGGCAAATCCCAGCTTGGGATGGGGATTGAAACCTTGGGAATACGCCAGAGGCACTCTCGCTCTGCGAAGAGCGCGCTTAAAGAGCCTGAGCATATCTAAGTGGGATGTATGGCGGATCGTTCCTGTTTTCGAGAATTCCAAGGCATATCTATTCATAAATACCTCCCAGAGGACATTTTGTCCTGCGGTTTATACCGCATCCCGTACATCCGGAGCGACAGTCGCCGGTAGTTTCACCACCGTATGCCTTCTCTCTCTCCCGAACCAGGTAGGCTTTCGACACGCTGCAGTCTATTACGTCCCATGGCAGAACCTCGTCTGTAGAGCGCTCCCTGCATGCGTAAAAGTCAGGATCAATTCCGGACAGGGTTACAGCCTTTGCCCATTTCTCTCTGTCAAAGTGTTCAGCCCATCCGTCCAGCCTGCATCCCTCTTTGAAAGCCTCCAGGAGCAGCTTTCCGCATCTTCTGTCACCGCGGGCTAAGACGGCCTCATATCGGCTGGTCTCATCGTCGTGATAGTTAAAGGTAACGCTTTTCATCTTAAGCCGGTTTCTCAGGTAGTCGTGCTTCCGCCTGAATTCCTCAGCCGTGTTCTGAGACTCCCACTGAAAAGGGGTATGAGCCTTAGGTACGAAGTTGGAAACGCTTACGGTCACGTTAAACCGGCCGCCCCTCTTGGATTCCCTGTGGATTTTAACTATGTTAGAAGCAATTTCAGCGATACCGTCAAGATCCTCGTCGGTCTCCGCAGGCAGTCCGATCATAAAGTACAGCTTTATCTGCCTCCATCCCAGGTCTATGGCCTGCCTCACCGCCCTGTATATATCGTCATCGGTTATGCCCTTATTGATAACATCCCGCAGCCTTTGGGTTCCTGCCTCCGGCGCAAAGGTAAGTCCCGACTTCTTGTATTTCTGTATCTCGCTCAAAACCTTGAAGGAAAAGCTGTCCAGCCTCAAGGAAGGCAGGGAAAGGGAAACATTTCTATCCATGCATTCATCCATCAGATCGGTAGCTAAATTTTCGAAGTCGGAATAGTCGCTGGTGGAAAGGGATAGCAGGGAAAGCTCTTCATGGCCGGTTGACAAAATCTGCTTTTTTGCAATCTCCTTGATGGTCTCAGGCTTGCGCTCCCGAACAGGTCTGTAAATCATACCCGCCTGACAAAAGCGGCAGCCTCTTGTACATCCTCTGAACGTCTCCACTACAGCCCTGTCGTGAACCGTTTCGATAAAGGGCACTATAAGATCGGTGGGAAAATCCACCGGCTCAATCTCCTCCAGGATACACCTCTCTACCCTGTCCGGAGCACCTTCATGTGTTTTCACGTACCTTTTTACCGTTCCGTCTTCGTTATATTCAGGCTTGTAAAACGCGGGCACGTAAATCCCCGTGTCGCCGGCCACAGAGCGAAGGAATTCCTCCTTAGTAAGCGCTCCTTCCTTGGCCCATCCGTATTTCCGAAGGAAGTCGGGAAGACATTCCTCTCCGTCTCCTATGAGAAATACGTCTATAAAATCGGCCAGAGGCTCCGGATTATATGCGCAGGGACCTCCCGCTATGACGAGAGGCTCCTCCTCACCTCTCTCACCGGAAAGGAGAGTTATCCCTGACAGAGCCAGGATGTCGAGAATGCTTGTATAGCTCATCTCGTACTGCAGGGTGAAGCCTACCACGTCCATATCTCTGACCGCCGTTTTCGTCTCCGAAGTGAACAAAGGCAGATCCCCCTTTCTCATAAGATCTGCCATATCGGGAGCCGGTGAGAACACCCTCTCGCAGAAGATATCCCTGTCTTTATTTAATATGTGATAGAGGATCTGCATCCCCATGTATGACATTCCGATTTCGTAAAGGTCGGGAAAGGCAAAGGCGAATCTGACCTTTACCTTATCCGGATCTTTTTCCGCTATGTTCATCTCTCCGCCGATATATCTGGCCGGCTTCTCTACCTGCCTGAGCAGTAGATCGAGTTTTTCCCTGTCCATCAATCCTCCGTGAACAGACTGTCTATGGTACAGCCCATTATCCCTTCCACTCTGGAAATGAATTCTTCCGTGTCCTTCTTCTTTTCCAAGAGCCTTTTCGTCCTCTCTTCCGTCTTACCCGGCTTATTGATCAGATATTCCAATCTCTTGTCCAGACCTACATATCTGTCCTCGCACACCAGTCTGTCTGCCAGGCACGTTATATCAACCTCTCTGGGATCTTCGCCTTTTGAAAATTCGTGGTACATGTGGTTTTCCACTATGCTCCCTTCATCGTCATAGCCAAGCTCTCTAAGCACCCTTGCCGCTTCTTCTCCGTGGTTATCATAAAGCCGCATCAGATCGTGGATGAGACCCGCGTTTTTTATCAGCTCGGCGTCCAGCTTCATACCTTTCTCGTTTAAGGATATGGCGATCCTGTAACCTGTTTCGCTTACGGCCTTGCAGTGACCGATCACGTGGGCAGGAGTGCCGAACTTCTCGAAAAGTTCATAGCATTTTTCCTCATTTAGACGTTTTTTCATTTCCTTGCTCCGTCTATAATCTCATCTTCTATTCGTCGAAGAACTCCATTTCAAAATCGTCGATCTTGATTATATCCCCCTCCTCCAGACCCATTTCCTTCAGCCGGTCCATCGCTCCGCTCTTCTCTATGTATTTATACAGATATCTGAGGGAGCCCATGTCATTGAAATTGGTGGAGTCGAATATTTTTTGAAGCTGTTTTCCCGAAAGAGTGTAGCATTCTCCGTCGAATCCGGCGTAAACGGTTCTGTAATCAGGATCCTTGTCATCGGCCTGAAAGTCAAAATACTCGTATTCGTCCTCCTCCGGCTGCAGGGCGGCCTTTTCCAGTTCTCCCAGAGCCGCTGTGAGAAGCTCTCTGACTCCCTGATTTAACGGCGCCGAAATCGGGAACACCTGATATCCCCGGCTTGTGACGTATTGGCAGAAATCCCTGTACTCGGCCCCTTCAAGGTCGATCATGTCTATTTTATTAGCGGCGACGATCATGGGTTTCTCCGCCACCTTTCTGCCGTATTGGCGCAGCTCCTCGTTTATCTTGTCGAAATCCTCCTTAGGATCCCGTCCTTCACTTCCTGAGACATCCACCACGTGGATGAGCACCTTGGTTCTCTCTATATGTCTAAGGAACCTGAGACCAAGTCCCTGTCCCCGGTGAGCCCCTTCTATTATACCCGCTATATCAGCCATGACAAAATCCTTATCGTAGAGCTTAACGACTCCCAGATTAGGCTCTATAGTGGTGAAATGATAGTTTTCTATCTTAGGTCTGGCGCTGGTGGACACAGCCAAAAGGCTGGATTTTCCCACATTGGGAAATCCCACAAGCCCTACGTCGGCTATCATCTTCAGCTCGAGAATTATATTCCTCTCCCTGGCCGCGCCTCCGGCTTCGGCAAAATTAGGCGCCTGTCTCACAGAATTTTTGAAGTGAGTGTTGCCCTTTCCCCCTTTTCCACCTTTTGCCGCTACGAAGCTTTCCCCGTCTTCCTTCATGTCCCTCATGACAAGACCGGTGTCCTCATCTATTACCACCGTACCGACAGGCACTTTTATGACAAGATCGCTGCCGTTCTTGCCGAAGCACTTTTTCTTCATGCCGTCCTGTCCGTTTTCAGCCTGGTATTTCTTCTTATATCTGAAATCCATCAAAGTGCGCAGGTTTCTGTCGGCGAGGAATACAATATTTCCCCCTCTTCCTCCGTCCCCGCCGTCCGGCCCTCCTTCGGGGACAAAAGGCTCACGCCGGAAGGATACGCAGCCGTTGCCGCCTTTGCCGGATCTTATGGTTATCTTCGCTCTGTCAGCAAACATAAACGGCCTCCTTTCTCTCATCCTTAGTTTAGCCGCCTGCCTACAGGGCAGTTTTACCGTATAACGAAAAAGCCCCTTGATTCAGGGGCTTCAGATTATGCTTCTTTAGGATAAACGCTTACCTGTTTTCTGGTCTTGCCTTTTCTTTCGAACTTAACGTTACCCTCGATCTTTGCAAACAGTGTATCGTCTCCACCGATGCCCACATTGTTGCCCGGATGGAATTTAGTACCTCTCTGTCTTACAAGGATGCTTCCGGCGCTAACGTACTGACCATCACCGGTTTTCACACCTAAGCGTTTCGACTCGGAATCACGACCGTTCTTCGAGCTTCCTACACCTTTCTTACTTGCCATGGTTCTAACACCTCCTTGTTTCCAATAACAATGCGGTCGTTATTTCTCAGCAGCTTCGATAGCTTCGATTATTACTGCTTTAGTATCCTTTTCGTTTACCTCGATACCGTGTTCCTTAGCGTATGCTATGAGCTCGGCCTTCTTCATGGACGCGGATACCTTCTTCACTGTATCGGTCGCCCCTTTAGCATCTGCCTCCTTAGCTTCTACAGCTTCCGCCACGGGAGCAGGCTTTTCCTCTGCCCTTCCTCCCAGGGACTCGATCTTTAACATCGTATACGGCTGTCTGTGACCCTGTTTCTTCCTGTAGTCCTTCTTAGCCTTATACTTGAAGATGATAACCTTCTTGCCCTTGCCGTTTTCCACAGCTTCTCCGATGACTCTTGCTCCTTCGATATAGGGCTTTCCTACCTTAAGTCCGTCGGCATCGCTGAGAACCAGTACCTTATCAAGCTCAACCTTATCTCCCGCTTCCACATTCAGCTTCTCGACAGTGATAACGTCGCCTTCCTGTACCCTGTACTGCTTGCCGCCAGTCTCAATGATCGCGTACATCTATTTACCTCCTCTATCCAGTCTCGCCTTTACCGGGTAGTCTGTTATCAGACTTTGATGAACCCCTTCCGAGCGGTCTAACCATGATAGTTTAGCACAGAGATGTTGAAATGTCAACCGATTTTATGCCTCAGGCGGCGCAATGCATGTAGACTGAAGTGAAAAGTTTATTTCCACTTTGAAATTCATTCCATGGCGAACGTATCTTAAAATTGGTACATGTAAGGACTGATTATTTTGATTTTACATCGTCGTATTCCGCAAAAAAGCTGTAAGTGGCCTCCAGCGTGCGATTGACGACGTACGGAAGATGCGGCTTATTGACGTATATGAGAACATTCAGCAAATTATACCTGCTGTCCTTTAGTGTGATCAATTTTATTCGACCGGTTTCCACATATATGTCATTTTTAAACACGATGCTCGGCATGACAGATACGGTGTCACTTGAGGCAACCATCCGCTTGACCGATTCCAGATCATCAAAAACAGACTGCTGAGAAAAGGCTTTGTAATCAATACAAGGATAGCTTCCTGTAAA
>CAYTYN010000032.1:0-15749 GCA_964442135.1 uncultured Oscillospiraceae bacterium | reverse complement strand
TTCAAAATGGCATGAAAGAGAGTGTGGAGTATATGGCACGGTTTTGCGCTAAACTGGCGCAGCGTATAAAAGAGGGATGAAAACACCAATGTGCAGATTGCAGTTTTATCGACATATACAGACATATACAGAAAAAGAGTACGAACCCTGCAATTCGTACTCTCTATCCTACCCTGCAATGCCGGTTTCTGTGTGTTTTTCGGATACTGCCTTATATACACTCAGCAACGTCCCCGGAAGGTCAGCATCACGCTTCGGATATTATTCTGATATCTCTTATCGGTCCCTGAGTATCCCATCAATAGCTGGGCACCAGCAGTCCGTAGTCGCCGTCGTCTCTTCTGTACACCACGTTGATATTGTCGGATTCCACGTTCAGGAACACGAAGAAGTCGTGCTGCAGCATCTCCATCTCCAGGATCGCTTCCTCCGCGTCCATAGGCCTTAAGTCAAATTTCTTCGTCTTTACCAGCTGTCCCTCCGACTGAGCCCCTTCCTCCTGATAAGGCTGAGGTATCGCTTCGAATCTAACCGATTTATTATCGTTGTAACGTTTCTGGAGCTTGCCCTTAAACCTGGACATCTGGCTGGAAAGCTTATCTACCACCTTGTCTACGGCCTCGTATACGTCCTCCGCCCTCTGTTCGGTTCTGAAAACAGCTCCTTTAGCGTTAATGGTCGCTTCTAATTTATTCCTTCCTTTCTCGTGAGACAAGATCACGTTAGCCGTAATGTCATCGGAAAAGTACTTTCCCAGCTTTTCGAATTTCTTCTCGATAGTTTCCTCAAGCTTCGAGTAAGTTCTAAAATTTTTCCCAATGATAGTAACCTTCATATGATAGCCTCCTTACCTGCCCCGCTTATGACGTCCGGCGTCAATGAACCCTACGCCGTGGCCGTCAATGGCGTTGCATATTTTATCTAGGTATAGTATACCACTTTTTTCCGAGAAGGGACAGCACAAATATGTCTGATGATCCGGTCATCATCCCATTTCCGGTGAGAATGCCATGTATCCTTCTCCTCCCACGCTTATGGTGCCTCTGGTTATCCCCTCCTCGAACAGCTTGGACACCACCTTCTGCAGGTCTCCGTCCTCTATGGATCGCAGAATTTCCGCCGGAGTCCCTTTGACGACCAAGCTGTCGTAGATGTACGCTTTTATAGTAACCTGGGAAACCTCTATACGCTTAAAGTAAATATCTCCGTCTTCCATAGCCTTCAGCATTTCCAGTGTGGTCTTAAGGCTTTCGGATTCTTCGGCCTCCACCTTTTCTCCCATATCCATCTTGCTGATGGTAAGTCCTGTGAGAAGGGTAAGCTCCGGAGCCACCTCCGATCTCCTCAGCACTATGCCCTCATCGTCTATTATGACGTACCTGTCTCCGTATATGAAGGCTGCCGTCTGAGTTCTCTCTGTAACGGTTATCTCCAGCGTACAGGGAAGCTTCCTGGTTATTTTCACTTCTCGAAAGTAGGGGTCGCTTTCCAGATTATCCTCCATCTGGCTGATGCCGGAGCTGAAGAAAATATTCCCCCCCTCCTTCCATCCGGAAATAGCTATCACCTCTTCACTGGTATAGTAGCTGTTCCCCTCTACGACCACCTGTTTCACGTCAAAATAGCCGGAGGTTATTAAGAGATACACTCCGGCACAGACCGCGACAAACAGAAGGAAACGGAGAAGATAGTGCTTCTTCTTCCGCTTTCTCCTCACTCTGTCTACCTCCTTAAATTCTATGCCTTCGTAACCTCTTTCCATAATATATAAACAATCCCCTTACTCTGTCAAAGTCCTTCGGATCTCGTCGACGATCTTATCCGCGGCTCCCTCCGGACTGCATGAAAGGCTTGCCCGGCTCATAGCCTCCAGCCTTTCGGGATCGTCCTTCAGAGCCTCTATCTCCTTCACTATCCCGTTGATGTCTATATCCTTCTCCTCGGCCAGAATAGCTCCGCCCGCTTCGGCTATAACCTTGGCATTGTAGTACTGATGGTTTCCCGTAGCATGAGGAAAAGGCACGAATACTGCCGCCTTTCCGCAAATAGCCGTCTCAGCCACGGAAAGAGCTCCCGCTCTGCTTATGACCACATCGGACGCGTTCATTGGGATATGGATGTCCTCTATGTAAGCTCTTATGTCTATGTTATCCCCTGTCTCCATGCGGTTTTCCCTCAGCCGGTCTAATATCTCGTCATAATGAGCAGTACCTGTGCCCATTATCATATTCCAATCCTCGACCCCGTTCACATCCTCTATCAGCCTTACGGCTATGTCGTTTATGGTCTCAGAGCCCATGCTCCCGCCGAAGGAAAACACGGTGAAGCTGTCCTCACCGATCCCCAGAATTTTTCTGGCCTCTCCCTTTGTCATGCCCTGAAAGACCTTTCTTACCGGATTTCCCGTGGTGACCGTTTTGTCAGGACACCCGAAGATTTCTCCGGCTTCTCCGAATCCCAGAAATACCCTGTCTACGCACTTTGATAAAAGCCTGTTGGCCTCTCCCGGAAAAGCGTTCTGCTCGTGGATGAACGTCTTCGCTCCGTAAAGCCTTCCTGCCAGCATTACAGGTACGCAGACGAACCCCCCTGTTCCGATTACCGCGTCAGGCTTAAACCTCCTCATTATCCTGAGGGCCTTGGCGACTCCCGCGCCGGTCACGGCTCCGGTAAGTCCCAGCCGGAGAATGTGGTCGACCTTATTCCTCCCCCGTTCCAGCCACCTGGACGGCACCGATTTAAACTGATAGCCGGCAGCGGGGACGATATCCTTCTCTATGCCCGTATCGCTTCCGACGTAGATTATCTCCGATTCCGGTTCTCTCTCTCTGATCTTCTCCCCTATAGCGAGGGCAGGGTAAATATGACCCCCTGTGCCGCCGCCCGTCAGTATGGTTCTCATTCCTAAAGACTACCTCCGATCCGCGTCTCAGATTCTTCTCTTTCCAACCTTCTCCTCTCCCCCGCCGGTGAGAGATCAGCCGATCTGGATATGTTAAGCACGATGCCGTAAAGACTCATGAATATCCACAGGGCGTTTCCTCCGTAACTGATGAACGGAAGGACTACCCCCGTAGGAGGCATGGAAGAAGTGACTACAGCTACGTTGAATATAACCTGTATTCCGGTCATTATGGCCACTCCTCCGCAGACGAGCATTCCGAATCTGTCTCCGGCGTTGACGCCTATATAGACTGTCCTCCACACAAGTGTGACGAAAACCGTCAACAGAAGCAGTATACCTATGAACCCCAGCTCCTCTCCTATGATGGCGAGGATGAAATCGGTATGAGACTCCGGCAGATACAGGTTCTTCTGCACGCTCTTTCCCAGACCCAGACCTGTTAATCCTCCCGTACCCAAGGCTAAAAGGGACTGAACCACCTGAAAGCCGTCTCCCTGGGCTTCGCTGAAGGGGTCGAGAAAGCCGGTTATCCGCTCAATCAGATAGCTTTCTCCGGTGAATATCATTGCCGATACTCCTCCCACGCTCAGCACTACGGCGCTTATGACTAACCTCCAGGGCATGCCGGCGATAAAGGTTACGCCGAGAGCTATGATTAACACAGTAATGGCCGTGGACATGTTCGGCTGCCTACGTATGAGCTCGAACATGACGCATGCGGCGATAATGGGGGGGAGCATCCTCCGGATGGTTTTCGCTCTGTCCATTCTGGATGCGAAGTAGGCTGAGGCGAAGATGATAATAGCGGGCTTTGCCAGCTCTCCGGGCATGACGCTTATGCCGAAGTTTAACCACCTGGTAGCTCCGTTCTTCGTTTCCCCCAAAGGGGTAAATACGAGAAGGAGCAAAATCAGAGACACCAGAAGTATCAAATAAGACAATCTCATGAATATGTGATAATCGACTCTGGACAATATCCACATGATCAGGAATCCCAGTGCGGCGTAGATCGTCTGACTCTTCAGATACTCATAGGGCGTCCCTGACGTGCTCGTGCTGATGGAATAATAGTAGCTGGAGCTGAAGACCATAACCACTCCGAAGATGACCAGTATGGTGACCATAACCGTAAGCGGGAAATCACAGCTGCCGATTTTTTTTCTGTTTTTTCTTGATCGTCTTCCGGATTTCTCTGTCATCACTCTTCCAACCTTCTCACGCAGTCCTTAAAGTGGTCGCCTCGCTGCTCGAAGTTGTCGTACATATCCCAACTGGTGCATGCAGGCGACAGAAGAACCGTATCCCCCGGCGCCGCCAGCTCCTTAGCCTTGACGACACACTCGTCCATGTTCCTGCAATTATATATCTCTGTAAATCCGGCGTCTTCAGCCGCCTCTCTTATCATACCTGCGTCTCTTCCCAAGAGGACGATGGCCTTTACCCTGCCATTCAGAGCTTCGGCTAAAGGGCGGAAATCCTGACCTTTAGCGTCCCCGCCGGCAATAAGCACCATGTTTCTTCCTATGGCTGAAAGAGCTGTTAAGGTGGCGTCTACGTTGGTTCCCTTGGAATCATTGTAATATCTTGCCCCGTCGATTTCCGCGCAGAACTCCAGCCGGTGAGGCACTCCGTAGAAATCCGTGACTACGCCGGATATCACTTCCTCCGGTATGCCGGCAAAATAGGATATGGCCGATGCGGCCAAGACGTTTTCCACGTTATGCCTTCCTATGATCTTAAGCTGATCCACCCGACAGATGCAGTGCTCCCCTCCTTCATCTTTCACAGTTATGACACCGTCCCTTACGAACGCTCCAAAGTCCAGTATCCCGGACGAGCTGAAGGGCACCACTCTGGCTCTGGACTTGGCCGAAAGCCGGACACATAATTCGTCGTCCCCGTTAATTATAAGGTATCCGTCGGAGCTCTGGTTGGCGAACACCTTAGCCTTAGCCTCTCCGTAGGCATTCATGGTGTGATGACGGTTAAGGTGATCCGGAGTAATGTTCAATATGGCCGAAATGCGGGGTTTAAAGTATCTGGTCGTCTCCAGCTGGAAACTGCTGGTTTCCGTAATGAGCCAGTCATTCTCCCCTGCGTCCATTGACTCTCCGATGACGGCGGTTCCTATGTTACCCGCCACGTGAGTCTTTCTTCCGGAGGCCGCGAAGATCTCACCGGTCAAGGCGGTGGTCGTAGTCTTTCCGTTAGTACCTGTAATGGCTACAAAATTTCCTCTGCCTATGCGGTAGGCTATCTCCAGTTCGCCGGTGATCTCGGCGCCCTTCTCTCTCGCTTCCCTGATGAAGGAAAGCGAGGGATCTACTCCCGGGCTGAGTATGACCATGTCGAACCCACCCAAGTCCTCGGGTATATCGTCAAAGCAGCACACCGCTCCCTTTCCCCTGAAAAAAGCCACAAGAGAGGGGTCTAAGCTTTCCTCTTTTTTTGAATCCTGAATGGTTACATGAGCGCCGAGGCGGAGCATAGCCTGAGCCGCGGCTATTCCCGATCTTCCCATCCCTACTATCAATATTTTTTTACCCCTTATATTGTCAAGATTGGCGTTCATTTAGGTCACCTCTCAAAGGCTGAACACGGCATATGCCAGCAGGCACAGAACCAGCGTCGCGGCCCAGAACATCGTTACGACTTCGGTTTCCTTCATTCCTCCCATCTCAAAGTGATGGTGGAGGGGAGCCATCCGAAATACTCTCTTTCCAGTCAATTTAAAAGATACTACCTGTATTATAACTGACAGAGCCTCAGCTACATATATGAAGCCGGCTATGACCAAAAGAAACTCCAGCTTCATCATTATGGCGGCAGACGCGATGGCTCCGCCCAGAGCCATCGAGCCGGTATCGCCCATAAAAAGCTTTGCCGGAAACCTGTTATAGATGAGGAACCCCAAACACGCTCCGGCTAGTATGGCGCTGAACACCGACGCCTCTTCCTGTCCCGCCCGGCACCCCGCTATGGCGAAGAACATGGATGTGATGAAGGTTACCCCCGAGGAAAGTCCGTCTAAACCGTCCGTAAGATTGACGCTGTTGGCCACGGCCACCACTACGAAGGCGATGAACGGTATGTAAAACCATCCGAAATCTACCACCTCATCGTAGAAAGGTATCCAGACTCCCGTACCCTCTCCTGAGAAATCAGCCATGTATACGGCAAGACCCGAAGCGAACAGTATCTGGAGCGCCAGCTTCTGCCATGCTCTCAGTCCCAGGTTGTGCTTCTTGGCAACCTTGATGTAATCGTCCAGGAAGCCTATGACTGCGAACAAAAGGGTTACAGCCAGCATCACCGCATATTCGGCCCATGTCCTCCCGATTACACCGGCTGCCCCTGTGACCACTATGAGCGCCAGTATTATGGCTATCCCTCCCATGGTGGGAGTGCCCTCCTTCTTAAGGTGGGACTGCGGACCTTCCCTTCTGATGAACTGTCTGAACTGATGCTTTTTCAGTATGGGAATCTCGATTCCCGTAAACAGAGCGGAAGCGATGAATCCCGCCATGGCAAACATAATAATACCAAACATATCCATTAAAACCTTACCTTTGCTTTTTATTTCACGGCCTCGGCGATAGCGTCGACCAGCCTTTCCAGCTCCATTGTCCGCGACCCCTTCACCAGTACCGCGTCTTCCTCTCTCAGGATACTCCCGATCTCAGGATACAGATCTTCCTTCCTGTCCACGTAGAGCACGTCGCTGAGCCCTGCCTTTTTCGCCCCTTCTCCCAAGGCGCGGGCATTTTCCCCTACGGTTATAAGAAGGTCCAATCCCATGCCGGCAGCCTTCCTTCCCGTTTCCTCGTGGAGCCTTTCCGAATCAGATCCAAGCTCTGCCATTGAGCCTAACATGGCCACGTGTCGCTTTCCTTCCGTAGCCATGAGAGTCTTTAGAGCCGATTCCACAGAGACAGGAGCCGCGTTATATGAATCGTCTATTACCGTTATTCCCCCAAGGCTTAAAACTCGCAGCCTGTTTCCCGTAAGGCAGGCATTTTCCATGGCTTTCGCACTTTCGTCGTAGGTTGCGCCCATGAGCCTGCACGCCGTCAAGGCGAGAGCCAGATTTTCTCCGTTGTGAGCGCCGGGTATCCTCAGGCTGATCTCCAGAGGCTCCCCTTCCGCTTCCATGGATACGTCGATGCCTGACGCGCCTCTGTCCCGAACCTCCTTTACTCTCACCATGGCGTCAGGGCAGGAGCCGCTCTTCACGATTCTGTAGCTTTTATCCTTAAGCTGACCCAGCATATCGTCGCCGCCGTTTACCACCAGCACGTTATCCTCATGGAAGAAATCAGCAATCTCCATCTTTGCTTCCATTATTCCCTGTCTGCTTCCCAGCTTTTCCATGTGGGATATGCCTATGTTGGTTATAACGGCTATGTCAGGCCTCACTATATCTGCCAGCTCGTGTATTTCTCCTCTCTGCTCCATACCCATTTCCAGTACAGCCACCTGATCCCTCGGATCTATGGACAAAACGGATAGGGGCAGTCCGTACTGATTGTTGTAGTTTTTCCCGCTCTTATACGTTCTGAACCGAGCCTGAAGTCCTGCGGCGATGAGATCTCTGGTGCTGGTCTTTCCCACGCTTCCCGTTACAGCCACCGTCCTTACGTCCAGCTCTCTCATGTACCGGGAGGCCAGTCGATGGAGAGCCTTAAGGGTGTCCTCCACCTGTATAACGTCGCAGCCTTCGGCTGCAATCGTTTCATCTGACACGACCACTATACCGCAGCCCCTTCTCACAGCGTCGGGTATGAATTTATGCGCGTCGTGGTTCTGTCCCCTTATGGCGAAGAACACCGTTCCCTCTGACGCTTCTCTCGAATCTATGACCGCTTTGCTTCCGGTTCTCTTTCCGTCTCCGGACAGCAGGCGCCCTCCTGAGAAGGCCGCTATCTCGGCGGATGTTAGCTTTTTCATTATGTCATCTCCCTTACTCCCTGTAAAGGTACACCGTGTTAGACTTATTGATCCTCTTTCCGCCCTTGGGATACTGGTCCACTACCTCCAGCTGAGATATATCTATCCCCTCCTCGTCGGATATTTCAGGAACTATCACGTAGGACAGTCCTGCCGCCTCCAGAGCCGCTTCCGCCTCTTCGAAGGTCTGTCCGGTAACGTCGGGGACGTAGGTATAGTCGTCGTCTGAATCCGTCTCTTCATCGTCGTACTGAGGAGTGATCCCCATGTAAGGGAGTGTCTTCTCCAAGAATGCCTTGGCGGCGGGAGCTGCCGTCACACTTCCGTATTGAGCCGTCGTCGGCGAATCCAGTATTATGAGCACGGCTATCTTGGGGTCGTCCATAGGCGCCATGCAGATGAAGGAAGAATATGTTTCGCTGCTGTACTCTCCTCCTGTGGCTTTATATGCCGTTCCCGTCTTTCCTCCTATGCTGTAGCCTTCGATCTTTGCGGTAGATCCGCCGTACAGAGAAACCTCCTTCTCCATTATATCCAGCATTTCCGCGGCTGTGGTCTCGGAGATCACCTGCTTCACCTCGACGGTACTGAAGGTCTTTACCACGTTTCCTTCACTGTCCGTAAGCGCTTTGACCAGATGAGGCTTTACCAGTATTCCATCGTTTCCTATGGCGCTGATCGCCGTCAAAAGCTGTATGGGCGTTATGGCGATTCCGTGACCGTATCCCATGGTGGCAAGCTCTACGGAGCCTACGGAGTCCTCCTCCTGAACTATGGATGACGCTTCCGCAGGCAAGTCTATTCCCGTGGTGCTCGTAAGTCCGAAGAGATCCAGATAATCGTAATAGGTCTCATTCCCCAACTGAAGAGCCATCTGGATGTGGGCAGGGTTGCAGGAATTTCCTACCGCCTCTGTCAAGGTCAGGCTTCCGTGAGCCGAGGCCCAGCATTGAAGGGTTATTCCGTTGACCACGTAAGAGCCTTCGCAGGTATAGGTGGTGTCCGGCGTCGCCAGACCTTCTTCCAGTACGGCTGAAGCCGTCAAAAGCTTAAGGGTCGATCCCGGCTCGTACACATCGCTGACGAGAGGGTTTCTCCACATTCGGGAAAGGTATTCGGTCTTTTCCTCCGCCGACAGTGCCTCATACTCCTCCAGCTCCTCTCCCTCCAGAAGAGGAGTGGTCGCATCGTTGGGATCGAATCCGGGCAGCACTGCCATGGCGAGGATCTCTCCGGTTTCCGGGTCCATAGCAACCCCCCATGCTCCCTCGGCTCCGGTTTCCTCCATGCTGTCGGCTAAGGCGTCCTCCAGGTAGTGCTGGATCACCTCGTCGATGGTCAGCACCACGTTAAGTCCGTCCTCTGCCTGGTAGTACACCTTCTCGCCGTAAGAAAGAGTATTGCCGTTTACATCGGTATCCGTCACCCATCTTCCCGCTACACCGCTCAGGTACTGGTCGTACTGCAGCTCTATACCGCTTCTTCCCGTACCTTCGTCGTTGACGCTTCCCAAGAGTACCGATGCGAAGTTCCCGTTAGGGTAAAACCTCTCTGTTCCCTCAGATATTTCCAGACCTGTGATCTGAAGCTCTTTTATCTCCTCCGCCTCGGAATTTTCCAGTCCGTCGGCAATCCTTGCAAGAACGTTATCCGTATCGGTCAGCTTCTCCTCCAGCGTTGAAGCGTCGGTGTCCAGTATGACCGCAAGCTGAGACGCAACCTCCGCAGCCTTCTCTTCGCTGTACGCCCCTGTGAATTGAGCCGGCCTTACCCAGAGGGTGTAGCAGGTAGCGCTGCTGGCCAGCTCCTCACCGTTTCTGTCGTATATGGCTCCTCTCTTCGCCTCTATGGGGATGTCGCTGGTCTGTTGATCTATGGCAATATCCGTATATTCATCTCCCTTTACGATCTGTATCCATGCCACCCTGAACACAAGCAGTCCTAAAAGCGTCGTCATGGCTCCGAATGCGAAGAGCAGTCTGTTTTTATTTATCGATTTTACCTTGGCCATCTGTCCCCCCTTTACTGCAAAACCGGACATTCTGGTTTTATTCAGCCGCCCGGTTCCCTTTACCCATTTAAAGTTATCAGCTATACGCGTTTTCCCTGATTATCATGGCAAGGTCTCCGTCAGGGAGCTCATCCTCGGAAAGGTACACGCACTGAGATTCATCCGGATATACCATGCCCAGCTCCTCAATAGCGACGGTTTCTATATACGCTACGCTGTTAGTGGCTTTCAGCTTCACGTTCAAAGTATCTACCTCACCTTGGAGAGCCTGTCCCTTGGACACCAGCTCGTTATTGGTGCACTTCAACTCTGCGGCGAAGGCTGCAAGCACTACCAGGGCGACACCTATGAGCCCTATGACCCATATAGTCATCAGCGTTCTTTTTTTCTCCCTCGATGTGTTCATTTCCTGCTCCTTATATCTTCACGCAAACTCTAAGCTTCGCGCTTCTTGCTCTCGGATTTCCCTCCTGTTCCTCAGGGGAAGGGGTCAAAGGCTTTTTCGTCACCTTTTCAATATCAGCCACCCTACCGCACACGCACACAGGAAGCTCCGGAGGGCATGTGCACGGGTTCGCTCTTCCGGCTATTACATCCTTGACGATCCGGTCTTCCAGAGAGTGGAAGGATATGACGCACAGTCTTCCGCCGGGAGCCAATACGTCGCAGAAATCCTCCAATGCCTTTTCCAGCTGACCCAGCTCGTCGTTGACCTCTATTCTGATCGCCTGAAATGTCCTCTTGGCCGGATGGGGTCCTGTCCTTCTGGCGGAGGCCGGAATTGCCGCCTTTATAATCTCCGTCAGCTGTTCCGTAGTCTCTATAGGCTTCTCAAGTCTGGCTCTTTCTATGAAAGAAGCTATTCTGGACGCCCATCTTTCCTCTCCGTACATCGAAATGAGCCGGGTAAGCTCCTCTCGGCAGTATACGTTGACCACGTCCATAGCTGTAAGGCTGTCGTCCCTGTTCATCCTCATATCCAAAGGGCCGTCCTTCATATATGAAAAGCCTCTATCCGGGTTATCAAGCTGAAATGACGACACCCCCAGATCCAGCAGGGCTCCGTCTACGGCTTCTATGCCGTTATCCTCTAATATGGCTTTTATGTCTGAGTAATTGCTCTTTACCAGTATCCTTCTGCAGGGATACCCCTTCAATCTGTTCCCTGCCGCCTTCAGTGCGTCCTCATCTCTGTCTATACCGATGAGGATCCCTTCTTCGGACAGCCTTTCGCATATGGCCGAGCTGTGACCTCCGCCTCCAAGGGTGCCGTCTACATAGACGCCGTCCTTCTTTATGGCAAGACCGTCCATGCATTGGTCTAAAAGCACGGGAACGTGATTAAAATCCATGGCGGCCACCTCCCTTAGAATCCGTATTCTGCCAGGGTCGCAGCTATCTCTTTTCTGTCCATCTTGTTTTCGGCGTTCTCGGGAGCTTCCCAAACCTCCCTGGCCCAGACCTCGATGCGGCGCATGGATCCTATAGTGACCAGGCTCCTGTCTATTTCAGCGTAATCCTTGAGTACACCCGGCACTATGATCCTCCCCTGCTTGTCGAACTCACATTCGTCGGCGTCTCCGCACATGTGACGGATGAAGGCTCTGACCTTAGGGTCAGACTCAGGAAGCTGGGAAAGCTTTTCCATCTGCCTGTCCCATTCGCTCATGGGATAGATGTAAAGGCACTTATCGATGCCTTTAGTTATGACACACCTTCCCCCCAGCTGATCTCTGTGCTTAGAGGGTACGATAAGCCTGTTTTTAGAGTCTATTGAGTTGTTATAGGTACCCATAAACATGACCGCAACCTCCGGCAACCGAAACGATGAACACTGTCCCACTTTTGTAGAAAAATTTTACACCACCTTTTCCCACTTTTCAACGTAAACATGGGCATTTTTGTGATTATTAGGGGATTTTTTTGAAAAAGTCCCCACCTTCCTACCGTGTTTTTTCAGCGATACATTTTTTTCTACAAGATGTTGTGGTCTTAAGCTTCAAAGGCAACTACCTTTCATTTCACCCTTTCACCGTCTTCTCTTCACAAAATATTTCTTTGCTTATGCAATGCCGAAATAGTATAATATTTTTATCTTTGGTTAGCACTACGGTTTTTGACTGCCCGAATCCGGAGGAAGCATATGAGCTACGTTAAGTTTGAACACGTTAAGAAGATATATCACGTCGGAGAGATCTCCATCGAAGCTCTGAAGGACGCCGACTTTGAGATAGAAAAGGGCGAGATATGCGTCATAGTAGGGGCTTCCGGCGCAGGTAAGACCACCCTTCTCAACATTCTCGGGGGAATGGATACCCTGACCGAGGGGCGAGTTCTCCTGGACGGAGAGGATATTTCAGGTCTCAGCAGCAAAGACCTTACCTCATACAGAAGAAACGACATCGGATTCGTATTCCAGTTCTACAATCTCATTCAGAATCTGACCGCCTTGGAGAATGTGTCCCTGGCCACCCAGATATGCAAGGATCCGCTGAATCCGGCTGACGTCCTGGACATGGTAGGTCTTTCCGACAGGAGGAACAATTTCCCCGCTCAGCTTTCCGGCGGTGAGCAGCAGCGGGTTGCCATAGCCAGAGCCCTCGCTAAAAATCCTAAGCTGCTGCTGTGCGATGAGCCAACGGGAGCCTTAGACTATAACACAGGCAAGGCTGTATTGAAGCTGCTCCAGGACACCAGCAGGCGGACGGGCATGACTGTAGTCATAATAACTCATAACCAGGCTCTTACCGCTATGGCTGACCGTATAATAAAGGTAAAGAGCGGAGTAGTTTACTCCGTAGAGAAAAACACGAACACACTTTCTGTAGATGATATTGAGTGGTAGGGGTATTGGCATGTTGTTCAGATCAACTCTGCGGGAAATAAAAAATTCAATGGGCCGTTACGTCGCTATACTGGCCATAATCGGTTTAGGAGTTGGATTCTTCGCCGGTCTCAATATATGCAGAGACGAGATGGTAAGCACTGCGGACGACTATTTAAGGGAGAGCAATTTTTTTGACTATCAGCTTTTGTCTACTCTCGGATATGACGAGGAATCGGTGGAATACGTCTCGGATTCCCTGGAGGATTCCACCGTGGAAGGCTACTACTCCTTCGACGTATTGGTATCCACAGACCAATCGGATTCCGTTTCGGTCTTTAAGGCCCTGTCCATACCGGAAAACATAAATAAACCGAATCTGCTGGCAGGACGGATGCCTCAGTCTGCCAATGAATGTCTTATAGATATGCAGGCTGTAGACAGCGGCGACATAGAGGACGCCATCGGAACCATCATAACCGTTTCCGAAGAAAACTCCGGCGACACGTCGGACGCCTTTGTCTACGATGAGTATGAAGTGGTGGGAGTTGTGACCTCCCCTCTCTATATGAACTACGAGCGAGGAACCACCTCCATAGGTGACGGTTTCGTTACGGCTTTCTTTTACATTCTTCCCGAAGGATTTGATTCCGATTACTTTACTGGAATCTATATAGACGCGCCTATTTCAGGTACCATCTATTCGGACGAATACAACGACGGCGTAGACGCCATGGAGGATCAGGTGACGGAAGCCGCCGAAGAGGCTGCTGATATCAGAAGGGAAAGCCTGATAGCCGACGCTGAGGCGGAGCTGGAAGAAGGAAAAGCTGAATACGAGGAGAGCCTAGCCCAGTTCAACGCCGAAAAAGCCGACGCCGAGGCTCAGCTCCGGTCAGCCTTGGAGGAGATAGTAGCCGCAGAGGAGGAGATCGCCGCAAGCAGAGAGAATCTGGAGGACCAGAGAACACAGGTTCTGGCCTCCCTTGAAGAAATAGAAGCAGCCTACGCTGCTCTTGACGACGAGCAGGCTCAGCTGGACGCTTATGCCCCTTACATAGGCGAAGAAGCATTATCGGCCGCCCAGGCTCAGATCGACGCCGTCCGTTCTCAGCTGGACTCCTCTCAGGCACAGGCTGAAGCAGGCCTTGCTCAGATAGAGGACGGTCTTGCTCAGCTTGACGAAGCGGAGGAGGAGCTGGCTCAGGCTCGCAGTGAATACGAAAGCCAAAGAGCGGAGGCCGACAGCCGGTTCGCCGACGCCCAGGCTCAGCTGGATGAGGCGGCGAAGGAGCTGGCGGACGCTGAAGCTGAGATCGCCGATATAGCCAGTCCTCAGATCTACGTTCTCACCAGAGAGAGCAACGTAGGATACGAGTGCTTCGACAGCGATTCCCAGATAGTCGACAGCATCTCCGCTATTTTCCCTGTGTTCTTCTTTCTGGTAGCCGCTATGGTCTGCATGACCACCATGACCAGAATGGTAGATGAGCAGCGCACCCAGATCGGCGTTTTCAAAGCGCTGGGCTACGGAAGCGCGCGGATTCTTGGAAAGTATTTATTTTACTCGGGCAGCGCCGCCCTCATAGGCTCCGCAGCCGGTTTTGTCGGAGGGACTCTGGCGTTCCCTGCCGTCATCTGGAAGGCTTACGGAGTGATGTATGATTTTACCGATTCTCTTAACTACGAATTCAACGGACTTTTGGCCGTCTTCTGCGTAGCCGTTGCTCTGGTCTGCTCCATGGGCGCCACCATTATATCCTGTCTCAATGATTTCAGAATCGTTCCGGCGGAGCTGATAAGGCCGAAGGCACCGAGGAACGGAAAGAGAATCCTTCTGGAGCGAGTTCACTTCATCTGGAACCGAGTTGGATTCCTCTACAAGGTGACCCTCAGGAATATATTCCGCTACAAGAAGCGTTTCTTCATGATGGTTCTGGGTATCAGCGGCTGTACTGCCCTTTTGCTCACCGGGTTCGGACTTAAGGACTCCATCAGCGGAATAGTCGACTTCCAGTACGATGAGATATCCACCTACGACTTCACCGTCACCTTCTCTTCCGGACGGACTGATGAAGAACAGACGTCATTCAGCGAGGCGATATCCGCCTATGCCGAGGCTGCAGCCTTTGTCCATGAAGAATCGGCGGATCTCGTCGTAGGAAGCACCTCTAAAACCATGACACTGGTGGTGACAGAAGGAGATAACCTTGACGGCTTTGTAGACCTGCACACGGGAGATGAACAGCTTTCATATCCTGAAGAAGGAGAGGTCATCATATGCAAGAAATACGCAGAGGATTATGATATCAGCGTAGGGGATACGGTGACCCTTCGGAATCTCGACATGCGCAGCGCGGACTTTACCGTAAGCGGCATATGCGATAACTACATTATGGGATACGTCTACATGACGCCGGAAACCTATGAAGATGCGTGGAGAGACGAAGCGGAATATGAGACAGCCTTCGTGAAGATAAACGATGGTGAAGACGTATACCTAGCCGCTTCTCAGGCTAGGAATCTGGACGACGTGAACGCTGTCACCGTCAATTCCGAATTCAGAGACAGGATCAACAGCATGATGGACAGCCTGAACGCCATCGTAGTTCTGGTAGTCGTATCGGCAGGGACATTGGCATTCATAGTCCTGTATAATCTTACGAATATAAATATAACCGAACGGAAACGGGAGATCGCCACCATTAAGGTGCTGGGCTTTTATTCCAGAGAAACCTCCGCCTACGTATTCAGGGAGAATTTCCTCCTCACCGGAATCAGCGCTGTGGCAGGTCTGTTCCTAGGAATAATACTTCACGCCTTCGTCATAAACATGATCAGGGTGGATTTAATCTACTTTGAGCCGAGAATCCTTTGGCCGAGTTATATATACGCCGTACTGCTTACCTTCCTCTTTGCCGTCATAGTAATGTTTGCCATGTACTTTAAATTGCAGAAGGTCAGCATGACAGAATCTCTGAAGAGCATAGAATAGCAATCTTCTTTAATCATGACCACCGGCTCAGCCGGTGGTCATGATTTCGTGTGAAAGCCAATAAAAA